>JAJRWU010000136.1 GCA_024276655.1 Planctomycetota bacterium | reverse complement strand
CGTTTTTCGCATTTAGGCCAAAAGCAAGGGACTTTGATTCAATTGCGGTGCATTCCTGGCGCAATCCGGCCGCAGTGCTCGTTCTAGCGACTAGCTTATCCTCCAGACAAGAAACTCAACGTCCAACTGGGGCAAAACACCCGGAAGTACCCTCGTTTGAACATCTGGTACGCGAACCATGCTTGAGGACCAATGAACGGTAGGTTTCCAGCGCTTCCTTGCTGGTATACCGAACGACCTTTCGGATTGTTGGTTGCCCCTGGGTTCTCTCGATTCATGGAAACAAGTATACTAACAAGCAACGCCGGTACGCTATTGAAGCTGGACATTACAGCCTGTGGATTCGCTTTACGGCTGTTAATACCGCAGAGCGTGGAATCGAATGGACCGACAGCGTCTAAAAAGCCCTCTGACATTTCTCCGATATTGGCACCGAACGACGTCAGACCTCCTCCAGCACTCGCGACCTTTAGCTCTTCAAGTTGAGTCGAGAGAATAGCGGCTTTGAAGTATAAGTGCTTGCGAATGAACAACCTTTGGTTGTACTGCCACGACAAATGTTGCTTCTGGCTTTTAATCCATTTCCAACGATCACGAGACCAGAGGTCGTTTGCTCCGTAGTGATGGATGATCGCTGGAGTCAATTGCCCTGGCCCGTTGGATCGGCCTAAGTTTGCGTAATCATTCCATCCAAAATTGACAATTTCTGGGATGATCGTGCCAAACAGCAAAGCTTCAGGGATGTTGAATCGTTTTGAAACATCGGTGCAGTCCTTGCCGTATTCTTTACAGAATCCATTAATGAACCTACTTGCACGTGCTGGGTCATTCCTCAGCCAAGAGTTGAATACAGGATTGCCGGTATTGGCCCCGGCGGCAGGATTTAGAATGCCGCCACTAGGGTCGTAACTTGGAAAATCTCGCCACGGAAAGA
This sequence comes from Planctomycetota bacterium, assembly GCA_024276655.1. Taxonomy (GTDB): domain Bacteria; phylum Planctomycetota; class Planctomycetia; order Pirellulales; family Pirellulaceae; genus SZUA-33. The sequence continues at coordinate 20,432 of JAJRWU010000136.1, read as the reverse complement.
CATAGATTCTGCTTGGATAGCGCGACTGCCGGGAGCCAGATTCCTCCTCTAGCCCACTCGGATCGGTGGCATTCGTAGGCGAATTGCCGGCGTACCGATACAGATTCGCGTCACCTGCCTTGAATGCGAGCGGTGGGGCACCGCAGTCGAAAAGTGGGGAGAACCGATCGGCTGATCGCGAACTTGAGGCACGTGGATTCGCGCTAATCACGGTTTTACCTCCACTTTGAAAAATAATTTTTTTTCTCGTGTCATCTGTTGAACGATTTGGGTGCCAATCCCTCGAATCATGTCACGGTGCAAGCTGAGTTCCGCGAGCCGTGCAGCATAGGTATTCGGATGTCCTACTTCTTCGGGTTCGAAGAGTTGGTCGCCGCGCATGGTGGTGACCGCCAAACAGTCTCGGTACAACACCCGATTCACGGGAAACAGTTGTCGAGCAAGCAGCCAGTCAGGCTCGGAGGCTATGATTTTGGCTTCACTACGTTCGTACATGCCGACATCTCGAATATGCCGCGCTCGCAGACCAACGAACGAGCCAAGTACTTCATGTGGCCGCAATGCACGGAGATCCGATCCGCACTCTATCGCGATTGCAGGAATATCTTTTGTTTCGATCAGGAATTCATCGGGATCGGATTTGAAGCCACCAAAACCTACTTGAGTTGCCTCCATGTTGTAGATGAATTCGCCGTCATCAAACCGGAGAATGTAGTGAGATTTAACACATGCCAAAGAAACCGGCCATCCAAGCCGCCATCCCATCGCATAGCTCAACGCGGCCATATTACCGCAAGTCCCCTGGTGCGTGTCGATCACGCCGTTGAGGAATAGGTCAGACGGGTTGGTGTAAAGAATACCACGTCCATCACGCTGGTCGGCGTTGTACTCAATTCCGGCTTCAAGTTCGAGGTACTGCTGGAGCATTCCGAGCCGGAAGAAGCGAATGTCATCGTCGAAGTCCTGGGGAGTTTCGTAAAAGTACGGCTCCCAACACGGCAGACACCGCTCCAAGAAATCGTTCGTCCAGTCATTAACCAACTCCTGGTAGTGAGCTATTTCCAGTTCAGCCAGCGACGGTATGCCTTTAGCCACCACCAAGTTAATCGCGAGCGGATCGACGGAGGCCAACTTTTCGTCAGTCATCTCAATCAGATTACTCAACGTAATGGACGAATAGTCCCGCCGCCAATCAATCTCGTACGACACGATAATCGGAGAGTGTAAGCCTTGATTTGGAGCCATCGGTCCCCTGTTTGTTTACTGATTAAAGCATGCCGCGAGGCGTGGGGGCATTCTAACAGTGGAAAACCAAAATGCAATCAGCGATCTAAGGATAGCGATTAAGGATGCTGACCTGAAATCTCTTCGCATGGCCGGGGAAATCGCCTTCCTTCGGCGGTTTTCACATTAATTCCATAAATTCTTTACGAATTCGAGTTTCGCCGGAAATTGGCGGCCGGAACCGGAATCGCTCGGCAATGCCAGTTGCGTCAAACTTTTGGTTGTTCGTTGTCGAGCGGCGCGTCGCCGTATTTGGCTCGAATCGGTTCGATGACTGTTTGTAGGAATTCGTCGACCTGTTGCGGCGCGCGGCCCACGTGCTTGGCTGGGTCGAGCGTGGCTTGGAGGTCGACGTGGGAAAACGCGGCGTCGGCCGCAAGCCGCTGGAGTAAATCGTTTCGGCCGCCTTCGCCCTTCACCACGGCGGCGGCCGCTTGGCTGTGTCCGCGAATTTTTTCGTGCAGATCTTGGCGGTCGCCGCCGGCCGCCACTCCAGCCATCAGAATACTTTCCGAAGCCATGAAAGGCAGCTCTTCCAGCAGATGGTTGCCGATCACCCGAGGGTACACCACCAATCCCCGCGCGACATTGCGATAAAGAATCAATACCGCGTCGATCGCCAGAAAGGCCTGCGGCAGGGAAAGACGCCGGTTGGCGCTATCGTCGAGCGTGCGCTCCATCCACTGCGTGGCCACGGTATCGGCGGCGTTGGCCGGAAGGCTCATGGCAAACCGGGCCAACGAGCAAATTCGTTCCGTTCGCATCGGGTTCCGTTTGTAAGGCATGGCCGAAGAGCCGATCTGATCGGCCTCGAACGGCTCCTCCATTTCCTTGCGGCTGGCCATGATTCGGATGTCGGTCGCGGCTTTGTGCGCGCTTTGCCCGATGCCCGAAAGCGCCGAGAGAATGGAGAAGTCGACCTTGCGTGAGTAGGTTTGCCCGGTGACGGCGTACGAATCGTCGAAGCCAATTTTTTGGGCCACCAGTTGTTCCAACCGGCGAACTTTTTCGTGGTCGCCTTCGAGAAGCTGTAAGAAACTCGCTTGCGTGCCGGTGGCGCCCTTGATGCTGCGGGCGCGAAGCGAAGCGAGTTGCTGTTCGAGGGCTGTTAGATCCATCGTGAGGTCGTACGCCCAGAGGCAGGCCCGCTTGCCGATTGTCGTGGGTTGGGCCGGCTGCATATGGGTGAAGCCCAGGCAGGCCAAATCTCGTTGGTTGCGGGCGAAGTCGGCCAAGGCGAGAATTGCGTCCACGAGTCGGGAACGGACCATTTCCAGCGCCTCGCGCAGCAGGAGCAGGTCGGCGTTGTCGGTCACGAAACAGCTTGTGGCGCCGAGGTGGATAATCGGCCTGGCCGCCGGGCAGACATCGCCAAAGGCATGCACATGGGCCATTACATCGTGCCGCAACCGCCGTTCGTGCTCCCACGCCGCCTGGAAATCGATGTCGTCGACATGCGCACGCATTTCGGCAATTTGCGCATCGCTGATCGAAAGCCCCAGTTCCTGCTCCGCTTCGGCCAGCGCGATCCAGAGCCGGCGCCAGACGCCGATTCGGCGCCGAGGACTCCACAACTGGCTCATGGCGGCCGAAGCGTAACGGCTGATCAACGGGTTTTCGTACTGATCGTGCGACATAAACGGCCGGCTCCGCGCAAACAGGCAATGACAAAACCGACATTCTACCCAGGCCGGCCAAGGAACGGCAGGGGCGGCCGTTCACTGATCCAACCGCAGCGACTATAATGGCCGATTCCAAAAACGGCAATCCTTCCTACGACGGGCCAAAGCCGAATAGTCACTCGGAGAAATTCGTGAAGATCCTGACTTACCCTCATCCCACGCTACGGCATATTTCCAAGCCGGTGCGGCGGGTCGACAAAAAGCTGCACGACATGGTGGGGCAAATGTTTGAGTTGATGTACGCGTCCAACGGCATCGGCTTGGCGGCGAATCAGGTCGATTTGCCGCTACGGCTGTTCGTGGTCAATACGATGGCCGACCCCGAGGAAGGCGAGGAGTTAGTGTTTATCAATCCTATCGTTTCGCGTCCTAAAGGTTCGGAAGAGAAGGAAGAGGGTTGCCTGAGCCTGCCGAGTCTTTACGCCACGGTGAAGCGTCCCGAACAGGTGCATGTGCATGCCTACAATCTGGCGGGCGAGGAAATCAAGGCGGAAATCAACGGCATGCTGGCGCGGGTCGTGCAACATGAACTTGATCACCTCGACGGCGTGATGTTTATCGACCGGCTCAGCGAGACGCGGCTGGCCGATGTTCGAGACGCCGTGGAGCAGTTCGAGGAAGATTTTCACAGCCGCCGCGAGGTGGGCGAATTCGGCGGCGATGAAGAAATTGCCGCCAGGCTCGATAAAATCGAGAAACGGTATTGCTGAGTTTCAAGACTCTTTGTGGCGGACGCCGTTACCGGTGTTGGAAGAAAACATTACCGGTCGTGCTTCAAAAAAGCCGGGCTTTTAATTCAGCCAATCAAGTTCGAGCGAATCCCATGCGTATTGTCATGATGGGAACCGGCGCCTTTGCCGCCCCTATTTTCAAAAAACTACTTGTCTCCCAGCACGACGTCGTCGAACTACTGACGCGTCCTACGCCGCCGGCTCGAGGCCGGAAAAAGCCGCCGGTCAACCCAATGAGGTTGATTGCCGAAAGCGAAAACATACCGGTGTTCGCGCCGCCGAGCGTCAACGACCAAGAATCGCTGGACCGGCTCGCGACCCTTGCGGCCGATCTTTTCGTCGTCTGCGACTACGGGCGGATTTTATCGAACGAGGCGTTATCTCGGGCGAGGTTGGGAGGCGTGAACCTTCACGGCTCGCTGTTGCCGAAATATCGCGGCGCGGCGCCCGTGAACTGGGCCCTCTTTCACGGAGAAACTGAAACCGGCGTGACCGTCATTCACATGACGCCCCAACTCGATGGCGGACCTTGTCTCAAAAAAGTCAGCACGAAAATCGATTCCGAGGAAACAGCGATCGAACTCGAAGAGCGGCTCGCGCAACTCGGCGTTGCCGCCACGCTGGACGCCATCGCCCTGCTCGACCGCTGGGATGGCGCCTCGCCGCTGGGCGAAAGACAGAACAACACCCAAGCCACCCGCGCCCCCCGACTCACCAAGGAAGATGGCCGCATCGATTGGCGCCGTACGGCGGAGGAAATCAAGAATCAATTTCGAGCCTTCCAACCGTGGCCCGGCGCGTACACCAGCTTTGAAGATCGCAAAGGGCAAACGCATCGGTTGATCATTCACCAACTGCGCATCGTGACAGAACACGAAGGAGAGAAACCGCCGCCGCCATCGCCCGGCGAAGTGGTCGAAATGGGGCCGGAAACCCTGGCCTTGGCCACGGGGCGCGGCGTTGTTTTTCTGGAACGTGTTCAGCCAGCCGGAAAACGCGCCATGAACATTGCCGAATTTCTACGAGGCCACGCCTTTCAAATCGGCGCGGTCTTCGGTTCCTAGCCGCCATGTGGCGCCGTCGTTAGGCGACTATACTTCACGCGGTTGGCAATGGCTCGTTTAACGGCAAGCCGAAGGCGACTGCGTGTTTTGTTCCACCCGAACGCGTGGGCTCAAAACACAGCCGCCTTCGGCTTGCCGTTAAACCAAAAAACGACATTTTCAACCGCGTGCGAACTACAACGCGCTCCCAACACATAGTAAACGATGACCAAACACGAAGCAGACTTTTTAGAGCGACTCAAGGCGAGTCATACCGCGGACGTCATTCGCGCGCGGCTCGAATCGCCTCACGACCACAGTTATTTGTCTGACTTTATCTATGGCGCGGTTGATGGCGCCGTGACTACGTTCGCCGTGGTTTCGGGTGTTGCCGGGGCCGGCCTACCTTCCAGTATCGTGGTGGTGTTGGGCGTCGCGAATTTGGTGGGCGATGGTTTCAGCATGGCGGCGAGCAACTATTTGGGCACCCGCGCCGACCACCAACTGCGCGAAGTGGCTCGCGGCGATGAAGAAAGTCATATCGCACATTTTCCCGACGGCGAGCGGGAGGAGATTCGACAGATTTTCGCCCGCAAGGGATTCCAAGGCGACGACCTGGAACGGGCCGTCGAGATCATCACCGCCGACTCCGAACGTTGGGTCAACACCATGCTGACCGAAGAACTGGGGCTTTCGCTGGCCGGCCCCTCCGCTTCGCTGGCCGCGATCGTGACGTTCGTCGCGTTTGTAATCGTGGGCTCGATCCCGCTGCTGGTGTTTATTCTCCAGTTGCTGTTTCCCGCCGCCGTGGAGAGTCCTTATGCGTGGAGCACCGGCATGACCGCGTTGGCTTTCTTTGGCGTGGGCGCGGCGAAATCTCGCTTCGTGCATCAAACCTGGTATTCAGCCGGCATCGAAACATTGGCCGTCGGCGGCTGCGCGGCCGGGCTTGCCTATTTGATTGGCATCCTGCTCAGCGACATTGTGCCGGCCTAACGGCTCATGGTCCGCACAGTAAAGCGAGCGGCGGAAAATAGCTTGCCCGCATACAGCGAGCGTCGGTTTTTTTGGATTCGCGGCTTCGTGGGAATGACCGTTTGCTGATTCACTCGCTTGCGCTTCGTGCTTGTATTAAGTAAATTTCCATCTGCCGCTCGCAGTAAAAAAGCCCGGCATTTTCAAAATGCCGGGCTTTTTTGATCGACAACCAGTAACTTATTTACGGACGAACCCTTAGTGCTCATGTCCGTCTTTATGATCATGCCCATCATCATCATCGCCATGATGGTGATGCTCTACGTCTCCGGTATAGGGCGAGCCATCGATCGTGACGCGCAATTTCCCGGTCGCTTCGTGTTCGTGCAACGCTTCGAACAGCGTTTTATCGGCTGCATTGAATTGCGATGTCGACCCGGCGGCGGCCGTGAGTTCAAACGACTGCCCTTCGCCGTCGAACTTGAGGTTCATCACGATTGAGGCCTGATCGATGGCCAGCTCTTTCATGTCTTTATCCAGGATATAGACCGTCACCATGGCGGCTGCATCGTCTTCCACCACCTCGGCGTGGTACATGTGGTTACGGCCCAGTTCGATGACGTGTCCGTTATGCGGCCCCTGATGTTCCTGGCTATGATCGTGCCCGCTATGATCGCCGCCGCCGTGATCATGCCCGCTATGATCATGGCCATCGCCTTCGGTGTGGTTACGGCCATCTTCGGCGGTTGCCGCTCCGCCAGCGGGCGCTGAATCGCTCGCCGCCGGCTTCGAACACCCGCTGACGAACATTGCCACGGCCGCCAGGGCCAGTGCGCGCATCGAAAAAGTAAACACTCTCATTGCTTCTTCCTCTCGTATCGGATTGTTAAAAAATAGGTTGCCAGTTATTGCGAGTGGCTGCCTAGGGAGCAACCGCGTCCGCTAGAATTTCGTCTTTTGATGGGTGATGTTCCGTCGGTTTTTCCGATTCCTCGACCAACTCCACTTCGGTGTCGCCGGACAGCACGATTCGTTCGCCGGCTTTTCTTCCAAAACGCCAGAACAACGCCGGCCGAACAAAGAATTCCAAAACGGTGCTGCTCAACAAGCCGCCAATAATAACCGTGGCCACCGGGTAAAGAATTTCCTTGCCGGGTTCTCCAGCGGACAACGCCAGCGGAACCAGGCCGATGCCGGAGGTGAGGGCGGTCATTAACACCGGCGCCAATCGCTCCTTGCCGGCCCGGATGATCATTTCCTTCGACCAAGTTTCATTCTCGAAGTGGACCAAGTGGAGGTAATGGTTCAGCAGCAAAATACCGTTGCGCGAGGCGATGCCGCCCAACGAGATAAAGCCGACCATCGCGGCGATGGTCAGCGTTTGGCCGGTAATTATGAGCATCGCCACCGAACCGATGAAAGCCATCGGCAGCGCGGCCATCACTTGCAGCGCAAAGTTCGCCGAGCGGAACAGCGTGAACAGCACCATGAAAACGCCCAGCATCGAGATCGAGAAGAGGATGCCAATTATCTGGCTGGCCGACTGTTGGCTCTCGAACTGCCCGCCGTACTCCACGAAGTAGCCCGGCGGCATCGAGATCGCCGCCTGTTTTTGCTTGATCTCGTTCACCACGTCGACCAGCCCACGGCCGCGAACATTGCATTGCACCACGATTCGCCGCTGTACTTTTTCGCGGTTGATCGTGTTAGGACCGGAAGCCTTGTAAATCTTCGCCAACGAGTCCAACGGAGTGGTTCCGCCGCTGGGAAGGTCGATCGACAAACGTTTGAGCGATTCCAAATTCTCGCGATAGTCTTCGTCCATGCGAACCAAAAGGTCAAATGTTCGCTGGCCCAGCAGCACCTGGGAAACGACTCTGCCGTTCATCGCGGTCGACACATACCCGTTCACATACACGGGCGTCACGCCGTATTGGATGAGCTTGTCGCGATCGAGTTCGATCCGCAGTTGCGGGATTTCAACCTGCGGTTCGACGAGCAGGTCGGTAACGCCTTCCACATCTTGCATGGCGGCGGCCATTTCCTTGGCCTTTTGCCGCAAAATGTCCAAATCTTCTCCGTAGATCTTGATGCCGACCTGAGCCTTCACGCCGGAGAGCATGTGCGAAATCAGGTGCGCGAGCGGTTGTTCGACAGTCGTGACAATGCCGGGAATATCGGCCATGGCTTCGCGAATGTCGTCGAGCACTTCCTCGCGGCCGCGTTCCATTTCGGGATCGAAGCTAATGATGATTTCCGTAATGTTGACGCCTTCGGCGTGTTCATCCAATTCAGCGCGGCCGGTGCGGCGAGCGAAGCCCTGCACGCCTTCAACCTGCATCAGCCGGTTGGTCACGGTTTTGGCAATCTCATTCGATTTGATCAGCGAAGTTCCCGGCGGCAGCACGACATTCAACTGGGCGACGCCTTCGTTGAACGGCGGCAGGAAGTCGTTCTCCATGCGAAGGAGAAAAATCGCTGAAATCACGACAGCTCCAGCGCCCAACGCCAGCATCGTTCTGGAAAAACGGATACTCAAACCGATGGCGCCTCCCGCCAGCCATTTGAGCAGCCGCAGCAGGGGGCCATCTTTTTCCTCCGCCATGAACTTGGCCTTGGAGAGCAGCCAATAGCAGAGCACGGGGGTGAGCGTCAGCGAACCCAGGAGCGATGAGAGAATCGAGACGATGTACGCCACGCCCAGCGGAGCGAATAGCCGGCCTTCCATTCCCTGGAGCGCGAAGAGCGGCAAGAATACCAGCACCACGATCATCGTGCCGAAAACGATCGAGTTTCGAATCTCGCAGCTTGCCTGGAACACAACCAATAACGGCGGCTTGGGGTGCTCCGCATTCCGGTTCTCCTTCAATCGCCGAAAAATATTTTCCACATCCACGATGGCGTCGTCCACCAGTTCGCCGATGGCCACCGCCAAACCGCCCAAGGTCATCGTGTTGATCGAGAGCCCAAAGGCGGTAAACACGATCGCCGTAATGCCGATCGAGAGCGGGATGGCCGTTAATGTGATGAACGTGGTGCGGAAGTTCATCAAGAACAAAAAGAGGATGATAATGACCAAGCCACCGCCATCGCGGAGTGCTTCGATCACGTTATCAATCGCGCGGTCGATAAAAGCCTTTTGGGAATAGAGTTCCGGTGCGATGTGTATATCGTCGGGCAACGACGGCCCCAGTTCGGTCAGCGCTTTCATGATTTTTTCGGTGACTTCGCGCGTGTCGGCGGTGGGTTGCTTGTTGACCGTCAGCACGACCGCCGGCCCGCCGTTGAACGTGCCGTCTTTATTGCGTTCGTAGGCCGAGCTATCGCCGCGTTTGACCTGCGGCCCTTCAATGACCGTCGCGATTTGCGATAACAGCACCGGCCGGCCGTCGCGCATCGTGACGACAACCTTCTCCAGGTCTTGGATGGTTTGCACGCGGCCCAACGAGCGCACCAGTAACTCGTTGGGGCCCTGTTCATCAAGGTACCCGCCGGTGGCGTTTTCATTGCTTTCGCGACAGGCGAGCTCCACGTCGTGAATCGTGATGCCGTAACGTAATAGTGAATCAGGATTCACCAACACCTGATACTGCATCCGACCGCCGCCAATCGTGAACACCTGCGACACGCCCGGAATCGTGAGCAGCCGCCGACGCACCACCCAGTCGGCCAGCGTGCGAACCTCCAAGGGCGATGTTTTGCCGCCCTCGCTCCACATGCCGATCATGATGATTTGCCCCATGATGGACGAAATCGGCGCCAGTTGCGGTTTGACGCCCTCCGGCATTCTGTCTTGCACCAGTTGTAGACGCTCCATCACGATCTGCCGATCGTTGTAGATGTCGGTTCCCCAGTCGAATTCGACATAAATCACGGAGATGCCCACGCCGGAGGAACTCCGCACGGCCTCCACGCCGTTGGCGCCGTTGAGCGCGGTCTCGAGAGGAAACGTAATCAGCGCTTCGACTTCCTCCGGCGCCATGCCCGCCGCTTCGGTCATCACCACGACGCGCGGCCGGTTGAGGTTGGGGAAGACGTCGATATCCATGTTCACGGCGGCCCAGGTTCCGTAGCCGACCATAAACAAGGAAAAAGCGACGACCAGCAACCGTTGGTGCAGTGCAAATCGAATAATGGCGTTAAGCATAATAAATCAGATTCGTGATTTGGATTGTTTTTGAACGGGAGTGGCTTAGAAAGCGTGGAGCAATTAAATCCTGAGTTGGCGCCTGAGAAGCCCGGCTTTTTGAAAAAGCCGGGCTTCTGAACCGGGAATTAGTTTTTCTACGCTTTCCTCAGTGGTTATGCCCCGCGTGTGGATCGACTCCGCCGCCGGCTTTGTTCTTCAGAGCCATCTGCAACTGGTGGGCGCCGCTCATCGCGACGATATCGCCGGGAAACACGGAGCCATCGTTGGCGATCACGGCCCAGAGTTGGTCTTGGTATTCGACTTGCACCGGCGTGCGATCGAAGTGGTCGCCGTTTTGTTGGAAGACGTAGCGCTCCGCGCCTTCCTGGCCGACCGCATCGACGGGCAGCACGATTTTGTCTTTCCAATGCTCCACCGGAACATGAAGTTGCATTCTCTGGCCCGGCTTGTATTGCCAGGTGAGGAACCGATGCCCGTCGGCCGATTTGCTTTCGTAAATGATTTTGTTCGGCAGGCCGACGTAAAAATACAAGGCGCGGGAATTTGGATCGACTTCATTGCCAACGTAGGCGATTTTCAGGCCGCCGATTGTTTCCGTTTTCTGCTGATTGCCTTCTCGCGTCGCGGTGACCTCCCACCCCGTGCGCGCCGCCTCCACCAATTCCTCGGCGTCTTGCTCGAACGCGCGGCCTTCCACGTACAGTTCGCTGTAGTCCATCAAGGAGCACAACGGCGAGCCGGCATCGACGTATTCACCTGGTTTGACATGCATTTTCCGTAAAGTAAACGGATGCATGGTTTTCGGGTTCTTTCCGTCTTGCCCATACCCGTTCTGCTGGTGCTCTGGGGCGTAAACCGTCAGGCCTTGCACCAGCTTGTGCGTATTGCGAATGGTGTCGATCTGGTCTTGTGTCAGGCCATGCAACAAGAGGCTCTGACTTTGTGCGTTCATCGAAGCCTCGATCTTTTGCTTTTCATATTTGCGCAATAACAGTTGCTTTCCGGCGATGGCGCCCGAAGCGGCAACTTCCTTGAGCCGGCGAATTTCCTGCAATTCAACATCAAGCTGTTCGACGGAGCGGAGGAATTCACTTTGTGCTTTCACCAGTTCTTCGTGGGTCAGACGCAAGTCGAACAGCGATTTTGCCCGGGCAAAATCGCTTCGCCTTCGATCGGGTACACACGCGTCACCCGACCGCCCAGCGGCGCCGTGACCGCTATATGCGAACGCCCCGGTCGGCCAATCACGACGGCCGGCATCGCGATGGTTCGCACGTAAGGCTGCAATATAATCTCGCCGGTCGTGAGGCCGACGTTCTTTCTCGCCTGCGGGCTAAGCTCGAGCGAGCTACTTTCGTCATGGCCTTCGTGGCCATGGTCGTGCTCGGCGTGGTCGTGCGAGCTTTCCTCCGCGGCCTTGTCGGCCTTGTCGATGGAACCCAGCAATTTGTTTGCTTCGGGCAACCACTGCTCGCGAAACAAAACGGCAAGCAAAACAACCACCGCAACCGCGCCGCCGATTGCCAGCCATTTCATCGTCTCTGGACTGACTGCGGAGGGCCCAGTTTGTTGAGGCCCAGTTTGTTGAGGCGATGCCTGTTGGGCTTCCGTTTGTTGAGGCGCGTCGGACTGGGCCGCCGTTTGTGAGGCCGCTGCCTCTGGCGGCTTTGTCCCTTGGGGGTTTGTCACCATGAGAATTCTCCAGGGTATGACTCAAATTGAGTGCGCTGTGAACGACCGAACCTGCGTGTGGAACAACGAGAACGACATGCGATGCAACGCGCAACGCGACCGTTCGAGACGTCGAACAACACGAGGCGATACGGAATGCGCGCGAAAAAATGCTCTAGCCAGTCGGCGAGCAGGCGGCGGTTATCAAATCAGCAGGATTGATAGAAAGAGATGTGGCCGCAGGCCGAGACCAACAAAGTTGAGGTCGGCGCCGGCGCGGGGCGCGGCGGCAAGGGTGGCATCCGCTGCAAACGCGGCGAAAACAGCCGGCATGGCGTCGGTCTTGAGCAGCGCAGTTGCTGGCGAGGAACCAACGAACGCCACGTTGCATTCTTCCCGATCGCATTCGTGGGGGAAATGATGAGCCAGTTGGGCGCCGTGAACCAGTGAAACGTCTTCAACAATGCGAGCGGCCGTGAGTGTGGCGTCGCCATCTTCGGCGCACCCATGGCATCCGCACTCACTCACGGCGGATGCCGACGTTTCGCAACTCGCCAATTCACACGCATGGACGTGATGCAGGCAGCAACCCAGGGTTGCATGCACGACGAACAAGGCCGCCAGGAAATTGGTGAATAAACGGTTCATGAGCACTGAATGCATGTGTATTGGGGCGAACAATAAGTCGTCGGCCGCGATTATCGGCGACGGTTGGGCAAGGGCCTATTCCATTTTGTTCACTGTTTCATAGTACGCTTTGTCTGGCGATGCGACAAGTCACAACAAGGCACAAATACCCGGAAGCACCGCCAGACTCGGCCGCTGCGGCTATTTCGTCAAACTTCCGCTCAACAGCAAACCGCGAATTTCCATCACCGAAGCCGAGAGTCCTCGCAACGAATCGAGATACGCCAGATTCGTCCGGAAATAGGTTCGTTGGGCGGTGAGCAGGTCCAAGACGCCGAACTCCTCGGCTTGATAACCGGCTCGGATCAGATCGAGTGTTCGCTTTGAGTTGTCGATAATGCCGCCCTTCCTGGAATATTGCTCCACTTGGTTGCGGGCGCTTTCGTAACTTTGGAAGGCGGTTGCCAGGCGTGCTTGGAGGTCCAAGGTCAGACGGTCGACCGCCCGATTGGCGGCGGTGGCTTGAGCACGCGCCTGGGCGATGCCGCCCTGGTTGCGGTTCCACAGCGGCAGCGGCATCGTGACCTGCAAAATTCCGTTGCTGCTCCCCGTGGAACGATCGTCTTGCAGGATAGCCTGTACGTCGATGTCGGGAACGACCTGGGCGTACGCTCGGCGTACGAGCCATCGCGCCGCTTCAACATTCGCCACCGCAGCCGAAAGTTCGGGGCTCTCGGCCAGCAGACGCTCCAACTCCTCCTGCCATGTCACCGAGAGATCGTCGGCCCTCAATTCACCCTCGATATGCTGCAAGGGCATGTCTGGAACGCCCAGCACCGCGATCAGTCGCCGCCAAGATTCCAAGTGCTGGTTAATGGCGTTTTGTAGCAGAATACGAGCGGTTTCCGCCTCCACGGTGGCCCGCAACGGATCGGCTACACTAACCTCCTCGCCTCGAAACAAAGCCTGCGCCGCGTCGACGCCTTGGAGGCTGATACGCACCAACTCCTCCGTTAAATCACGCCGCCGCTGGGCGATGAGCACGTTGTAATAGCCAATCCTGACGTCGGTCAGCACACGCAGGCGAAAAGCTTCCATGTCACGCTCCGCCTGTTGGACCTGCCAGGCGGCGGCTTCCCGATTCAGCCTCAGTTTCCCACCAGTAATGAATTTTTGCCCCAGGTAGCCACCCTGCTGTTCAGCTAGGCCATGGCTGCCCAACTGTTGCCCCGAATAGCCCACGGTAAGATTCGGCGGAAGCCCCACTTGCAGCCAATTGCCTTGCGCCGCTCGCACACGCGCCGACGCCATCGCGATTACCGGACTGTTCCGCATCGCGATATCTTCCAAATCGAGCAACGAATAGTCGGACTGCGGTAAACCGCCCGCCTGAGGAATTTGCAACGGCGCCGGAGCTAGGTTGGGGCCTTCTCCGGTTTGCGATTCATACGCCACTTGCCGGACGCCGTCGCGAGACGACATACTCGGCGCCGGCAGCCGGCTGGGTGGGATTGCTTCGGCCGCTTTTGGAGGCGCGTACCCGCCGGTGAGCGGGTCGGCGTTAATGAGTGCGTCGGTGGTGCGGCAGCCTCCGGCCAACAGCAAAATCGAAGCGAGAATAAGTGGGGTGGGTCTCATCACAACGCGACCTTTCCTCTGTGCAACAGCGCAGATGATACGTTAGTTGGAGCAACATTCTGGCAAACGAGGGGGAGGCCGGAGCAAGAGGCGCGATGCGGGAAGCGACGCCTCATCCAGCAAGAGCCGTGCGGAGCGACCTTTCGTTCCGCACGCTGCCAAACGTCGTTAGATCAAGAATCGGCACAGATGAATGCGGGTTTCCGCTGCCGTGCAGGTGGGTGCGGCAGGTGGGTTGGAAACGCGGCTAGCGAGGATGGGGAGTGTCAGGCGGGCGGAATCGAGCGTCGCGAAAGCATGGTTGGCCGAATCAAAACGCCGCCACTGGCTACATGGCAACGCCTGTGAGCCCGCGCGTTGGCACCAGCATGTTGGTAGGTGATTCGTAGGCGTTGTGGGAAGGGAGACGGCAACCTTGCCGCCATTCGAGTTTAGAATGCCGCCGTCGCCGCGTCCTAGGAAGCACCCGCAGCCACAACCAAAGACGCCCTCACCGGAGGCATTCGCGGCAAAGGCGGAAACGCCATCGTGCGAGCAAAAAGCTTGCACGCCTTGCATTGCCTGAAGAGGCGAAAGCAGAGCGGCGAAGCAAATCAGCCATTTCGAGTAGGTTGTAGGTGATTGCATGACATTGGCTCAAACAACAATAAATCCAGCTTTTTCAGGTATCGGCTGCGGCGATTTTATAGCTTGAGCGAATTCCGACGATTACAACGAACAGTGAAAACTTGCAGAAAACCCGGGCGAATATCCGATAATAAGGCCAGTGAATCCCTCACGACCGTTAAATCAGTTCAACTTGACGCCGGTTAGGTCGCTTCGTATAGTTGAGGAACATGGTGTCTTTTTGGTCTCGGCAAAAGCCAATATGCAACTTCGCATCCTCATTTCCGCGCTGATCACGATCGTGCTGGTTTGCCCCTACCTTTGTTTGGGCGAACCGTGCTTGGGCGAAACCGTGGGGGCGGAGTCTGCACAGTGTCAATCGAGAAAGAGCCAAGCGGGTTTTCTCGGCCAAGCGGGTTGTTGCGGCTGTTCGAATGAGCAAGAGCAGCCGGGCCAAGATCTTCCCAGCTTGCCGTTGCAGCACGACCCCGATTGTTTTTGCCACGGTGCGGTTTCGGTTGGCGTCCTACGCTCGGTTGATTTTGATCTTTCAACGTCGCCGGCAATCTACTGGCTCGTCGACGCTGCCGCTTTGTCGTCGACCAGCCACTCCTTGGCGAGCATTTCTTTTGAGCCGCCACACCCGTTCCCGCCGTTCTCCACCGGGCGGGACGTTTGCACGCTGATCTGTACGCGCCTGCTCTGAGCGTTGTCAACAGCGGCGCCTCTCTCAACAGACGCGCCCTCTTTGTGGCTCAATCACTTCCCACTGAATCGTGATCGATATTGCGTCGTTCCATATTCCTTGGGCCAATGCTTTGCGGCTTCCAATTATTTCGAGGCATCTTTCATGAGCATCCACGCGCCCCTCACCCCCAAAGCGGAAACCAGCGCCGACGACGCGGCGCCCGCGCCAAACCCACCGCCGGAGGCAGCCGAAGCGAACAACGCCGAAACGAGCGACGCGGCGTCTCCCCCCGCTACGGGCGTTGCCGGGCTTGCCCGTCGGCTTGTTAGCGCCTTGCCAACCATGCTGGTGTTCGCCGTTATCGGCGGCATCGGCTATTGGGGGCATCATCACAACTGGAAGATCCCCAAATTTTCCGAGCTAACAAATGCCAACCAAGCCGAGGGAGTGGCTTGGTGCGACGAGCACGGCGTTCCCGAAGAGGAGTGCATTTCCTGTAACGCCGAACTGATGCCCAAGGGCCAACTCTTCGGCTGGTGCAAGGAGCATGGCGTGCATGAATGCGTGTTGGAACACCCCGAGGCGGCGCAACTCAGCGAAGTCCCCAAAATCGAACCGGCGGATTTGGAGCGCGCCGCGCGGGCTATTGCGATGCGGCCGCGCACGAAAAACGACCCCCGGTGCAAGATGCATCTGCGGCGAATTCAATTCCCCTCAATCGCCGCCGCCGACAAAGCCGGCATTGATATCGGTTTGGTGGAGCGGGGGCCGGTGTTGGAATCGGTCTCCGCGACCGGCGAAGTGCTTTACGACCCCACGCTGGTGGCGCGTTTGGCGTCTCGCGCGGCCGGTACGGTGTGGCGGGTGGAAAAAAACGTGGGAGATTCCGTGCAGCAGGGCGATGTCTTGGCGTTGGTTGACGCGGCTCAAGTGGGGCAAGCCAAGGCGGCTCTCTTGCAGGCGCTGGCGCAACTGGAGCTGCGCGTAAAAAATTACGCCCGTTTGAAAAACATCAAACAGGGCGTCGTTCCGGGGCGCAGCGTATTGGAGGCGGAAACGGCGTTGGTCGAGGGGGAAGTGGCGATCCAAAAGGCGGTGCAAGCGTTGGTCAATCTAGGGCTGCCGATTTCCGTCGCGGAAGTTCGGCGAACGCCCGTGGTCGAACTGGAGCACAAAATTCGGTTTCTGGGTCTGCCGGACAGCATTCGCCAAGACCTGGATCCCGAACGAACCACGTCGAACTTGCTCCCGCTATTCGCGCCGCGCGACGGTACGGTTGTCAATCGCGATGTCGTGGCCGGCGAGGTGATCAGCACCACGCAAATGCTCTTCACCGTGGCCGACACCAGCCGCATGTGGCTGGTGTTGAGCGTGCCGTTGGAAGAAGCCCGGCGGGTCGTGATTGGTCGGAAGGTCGTTTTTCAACCCGACGGCGCCGACCACGCCGACACCGGAACGCTCACCTGGCTGAGCACCGATGTCGACAAACAAACGCGCACCGTCAAGGTGCGGGGCGAACTGCCCAATGAAGATGGCCATTTACGCGACAAAACGTTTGGCGCCGGCGAAATTATTCTCCGCCAAGAGCAAGACGCGATCGTCGTTCCCAGTTCGGCCGTGCACTGGGAGGGCTGTTGCCACGTTGTTTTCGTGCGCGACAAAAACTTCATGAAGAAAGGCGCCTACAAAGTATTTCACACGCGGTCGGTGCGGCCGGGCGTCGTGATGGGCGACACAACCGAAATGATCGCCGGCCTGCTGCCCGATGAAGTGGTCGTGACGAAGGGCAGCGGCGTGTTGCGAGCCGAATTGCTGAAAGGCAATTTGGGCGCCGGCTGACTGTGCGGAGAATAGCAGCCGGTCGGCTGCACAAACGAGCTTTTACCCTGTACAAAAAAACCATCGGGCTTTCCCATGTTGAACTGGATTATCAATTTTTCGCTACGCAACCGCGCTCTCGTGCTAGTCACGTTTCTCGCCGTGATTGTCGGCGGCGTGTGGTCGTTGCAGTATCTTGATGTCGACGCCTTCCCCGACACCACGCCCGTCATGGTGCAGGTCAACACCACGGCGCCGGCGCTGTCGCCGGAGGAAGTCGAGCGGCAAATTACCTTTCCCATCGAGCAGGTGATCAGCGGATTGCCCGGCTTGGAAAAACTCCGTTCCATTTCCAAGTTCGGCATGTCGCAGGTCGTGATCACGTTTGAAGACGGCGTCGATATCTACTTCGCGCGGCAGTTGATCAATGAACGGCTGGGAACGGTGGCGTTGCCGGCGGGAATCCAACGGCCCAAAATGGGCCCTGTCTCGACCGGCTTGGGAGAAGTTTTTCACTACATCGTGCGGCTCAAGGACGTCGACATTTCCTCGCTGCCCCGAGAACGCCAAATCGAAAAACTGACCGAACTGAGAACGATCCACGATTGGGTCATCAAGCCGCAATTGCGCACGGTTCCCGGCACGGCGGAAGTGAATAGTTGGGGCGGCTTCGAAAAGCAGTTCCAGGTTCGCATCGACCCCGCCCGCGTCATTCGCCATTCGCTGACCTTCGAAGAGATCGTGCAAGCGCTCAAAAACAACAACCGCAACGTGGGCGGCGGTAATATCACGCGGAATGCGGAAATGTTGCTGGTGCATGGCATTGGCCGCACGGTGAATATCGAGCAGATCGAGAATATCGTGATCAAGGCCCGAGACGGCGTGCCGGTTTATGTGCGCGACGTGGCCGACGTGCAGATCGGCCATGAAATTCGCCGCGGCGCCGTCACCGCCGATGGCCAAGGCGAAGTCGTGTATGGACTGGGCTTCATGCTGATGGGCGAAAATAGCCACCAAGTAACCTACGCCCTCAAGGCCAAGATGGAGGAGATCAAGGAATCGCTGCCGCCGGGCGTCGAAGTCGTGACGGTTTACGATCGCACCGAACTGGTCGACCACGTGATTGAAACAGTGCAGAAAAATCTGTTCGAGGGCGGGCTGCTGGTGATCGCGATTCTGTTTATGTTCCTGGGGAACTTGCGCGCCGGTTTGATCGTGCTGGTCGCGATTCCACTCTCGATGTTATTCGCCTTCTCCGGCATGCTCCAATTCGGCGTGGCGGCCAGCCTGTTGAGCCTGGGCGCGATCGATTTTGGACTGGTCGTCGATAGTTCGGTGGTGATGATCGAAAACTGCGTGCGCCGATTGTCGCATGGAATTCCCGCCGGCCAAACCAAGTTGGATGTCATCCGCGACGCCGCCATCGAAGTTCGCAAACCGACGATGTTCGGCGAGTTGATTATCATGATTGTTTACCTGCCGATTCTCACCCTGGAGGGCGTGGAGGGAAAGCTGTTTCGGCCGATGGCGCTGACGGTCATCTTCGCCTTGGCGGGCTCCATGGTGATGTCGCTGACGCTGATGCCGGTGCTGGCCAGCTATATTCTGCCGAAGCATCTTGAAGAGCGCGAACCGTGGCTGATTCGCATCATCAAACGCCTCTACCAACCGGTGTTGCATTTCACCATGCACCACAAAACCGCCATCATCGGCTTCGCTTTGTGCGTGTTGGCGGTGGCCTTCGGACTGATCGCGCCGAACTTGGGCAGCGAATTCGTGCCCAAGCTTTCCGAAGGCGCCATGGCGATTAACGTGGTCCGACTGGCGGGCACCGATCTCGACGAATCGATCCGCTACAACACGCAAATGGAACGCGCGATTCGCAAGGAGTTTCCCGATGAAGTCGAACACACTTGGAGCCGCATCGGCAGCGCGCAAATCGCTACTGATCCGATGGGCATCGAACTGACCGATATGTTCATCACGCTCAAGCCCCGCAGCCAATGGACACGCGCCAAAACGCAAGATGAACTCACCGTGCTGATTCAAGAGTCGTTGCGGGAAATGCCCGGCCAGAGAATCGCGATGACGCAGCCGATTGAAATGCGGCTCAATGAAATGATCTCCGGCGTCCGCTCCGACGTGGCCGTGAAATTGTTCGGCGACGATTTCGAGGTGCTGGTCGAAAAGGCGGAGGAAATCGCCACCGTATTACGCATGATCGATGGCAGCGCCGATGTCGCGGTGGAGCAGGTCACTGGCCAGCCGGTGCTGCAAATTAAAGTCAAACAAGATGAACTTGCCCGTTACGGCGTTTCGGCCAACCAAGTTCTCAATTTGGTCCAGGCGCTGGGCAGTTTTGAATTGGGCGAAGTCTTTGAGGGGCAACTTCGCTTTCCGCTCATCATCCGCTTGCCCGAAGCGATTCGATCCAACCCCGTCGCGATCGGTCAGATTCAACTCACCACGCCCTCCGGGCAACGCATTCCCCTGGCCCGCTTGGCCGATATCAAAACGGTCGAGGGGCCGTCCACGATCACGCGAGAATGGAGCTACCGGCGGATCAACATTTCGTCGAACGTTCGCGGTCGTGATATCGGCACCTTCGTGGCCGAAGCACAACGCCGCATCGCGGAGGAAGTGCAGTTGCCGCCAGGGCGTTATCACCTCGAATGGGGCGGCCAATTTGAAAATATGATCAGCGCCCGAAAACGATTGATGATTGTCGTGCCGATTGTCATTGCACTGATTTTCATTCTGCTCTACATGACCTACAACAACATGGTTGATGCGATTCGGGTGTTTACCGGCGTGCCGTTCGCCTGGACCGGGGGGATTTTCGCCCTCTGGATTCGCGACATGCCGTTTTCGATTTCGGCCGCGATCGGTTTCGTGGCCCTTTCCGGCGTGGCGGTGTTGGACGACATGCTGCTGGTTTCGACCATCCGCCGTCTGCGAGCACAAGGCATGGGGCTGGAAGAGGCGGTGGAAACCGCCGCCATGACCCGCCTGCGGCCAGTGTTAATGACCACGCTCGTGGCGGCGTTGGGTTTCATTCCGATGGCGGTCAACACCGGCATGGGCGCTGAAGTGCAGCGTCCGTTGGCGACGGTCGTGATCGGCGGCGTGATCAGCGCGACCGTCATGTCGTTGCTCGTGTTGCGTGTTCTTTACATGGTTTTTGCCGGACCGGCGGGCGGAAGCGAGGAGCGTCGGGAACCGAGCGCCGAAAGCGAGGAAGAGGCCGATCTTGTCGGCGCCGGCGGCGATTGGTAACGAGGCGTTTTGGCGCGGCGGCCGAAATCCGGCCACTGAAGAGCGCAGAAGCCCGGCTTTTTCAAAAAGCCGGGATTCTTGAACCAGGTTTTGAGACAAAGCCTTATTGTTTCAGTTTTCAGTTTTCAGTTTTCAGTTTTCAGTTTTCAGTTTTCAGTTTTCAGTTTTCAGTTTTCAGTTTTCAGTTTTCAGTTTTCAGTTTTCAGTTTTCAGTTTTCAGTTTTCAGTTTTCAGTTTTCAGTT
>JAJRWU010000135.1 GCA_024276655.1 Planctomycetota bacterium | reverse complement strand
GGACTAAAGAAGCTCCGTGGCGACCTCTGAGTCTGCGTGTGCCGACCGACGAAATGCCTTTGGTAAGCCGGATGCGGGAAATCCGCACGTCCGGTTTGATGAGGGGGGAGGGGCGTCATTGACGCTCCTCCTCTACTCGACCGTTGAAATGTCCGCCCAGAAACCTCCGAGCGACGTCTGGATTTCCGCCCAAGGCGCGTGGAGTTGCGATAGCAATCTGTCCGGCGGTTCCAAACCCGTGAACGTGTACAACTTACCTATATACAAGCACGAAGCGTTAGCGAGTGAATCACCAAAAGGAGCTTTCCCATGCCCAAGAGCATATGGGCGCGTCTCGACACATTGATGCGACAGCTCCATCTCTGGACCGGGCTCTTCCTGATTCCCTGGATGTTGATCTATGCTGCCAGCGCCCTGCTGCTGAACCACCCCGAATTGGCAAAGCTGATGGGCGCCGCGCCGCCCACTTGGCGGGAAGTCGAACGCATTGATTTCACGCCCAACGACTCCTTTCCGTCGGAGCCCAAGGAGCAGGCGCAAAGACTGTTGGCGAAGGTCAACCTTGAAGGGGCGCACCGCATCCAGGGGAAGCCGAACCCGAATCAGATGGTCATCATTCGCATACGTGGTTCGGGCCACGATCGCGTGACTTGGCGGAAGCAGGAAAACCAGGTGGTGGTGGAGCGGCAAGAGCCTTTCTCAATGATTCGCCTGGTGCATTTCCTTCATTTCCGACACGGCTACAAGCAACCGGTTGGCGCCTACCTGGGCTGGGCGGCGGTGGTTGATTTTGTCGTGCTGTCGCTCGCGCTGTGGGTGATTTCGGGCATTTATCTTTGGGCCCGATTGAAACGCCGTTGGGTTTCCGGCGGCGTCTGTTTTGCCGCGGGTTGCGGCCTGTTCGCGGTTTTGGTGGTGCTTCTTTGTTGGTAGGTTTTGAAATGATTGAAATGTCCGCCCAAAAACCGCCGAGCAATGTCAGGACTTCCGCTGACGGCGTGCAATCCTAGCCGAGTGAAATGACAGGGCTGTTGTCTGGCGCTACAGGCGTCACGTTGACTTTGCTGCGCTCCAGTTCCTCGATCCGACGCGCCATTTGCCGGATAAGATCTGCGATCTCTTCACCGGCGGCGTCGCCCAATTGAACTGAAAGCGCCTTGCGAGCATTAAAACTGAGGCTGGTATCCAAGATGTGTTGCTCCTAGAAACGAGAAGTGCTTACTCAATTCTAGCTTATTGGGGCGCTGGTCCGAGGCAACTTTTCAGCGCGCTGCATGGGGCCGTTATCTCCTCATATTGCAGCAGCGTCGGGTGGAGTTGGGAGGGTCGCGCGGAAAAGCCCGGCATTTTGGAAATGCCGGGCTTTTGGTGCGTCGGATAACTTTCGAGCGGCGGACTATGCTTCGTCGCCGTTATGCTTCGTCGTCTGACGGCGCGCCGTCGGAGGGAGCAGCATCATCGGCCACGGCAGCCGTTTTCGGAACGCCGCCATTACGCGAGACCGACATCGTTTCGGGCGTATCTTCGCCGGTCAGTTTGATCAGCGCTTCCGGCAATTCGACACCGCCGATGTCTTTCATGACTTGCAGCATCGGCGGCAACGTTTTGGCCATGCCGCTGAGGAAGTCGGCGGTGCTGGAGCGACCATCGCCGCCGGCGCCATTTTCCCAGACCACGATCTTATCGAACTTGATATTCGAGATCGCCTTGGCCGAGGCTTCGGCGAGGTTGTCCATGTGTTCGAGCATGAGCATTTGGAAGGCTTCCTTGGCGCCGCCGCAGGCCGACACGATTTCCTTCAGGCCTTGCCCCTTTTTGGCCAGGATTTCAAATTGGCCGCGGGCTTCGGCGTCGAGTTTGGCGAAGATGGCGTCGGCTTCGGCCATGGCGTCGATGCGTTTGCGTTCGGCTTCCGCTTCGGCGTTGACAATCACGCGGGCTTTTTGGGCCTTGGCGGGAGCTTCCAGTTCGGCTCGTTTTTCGGCTTCCACGCGGCCGGCTTCCGCGATGGCGGCCTTGGCCATGGCGTTATTTTGAACTTCCAACACCGCTGCTTCGGCTTCACGCTTGCGGCCTTCACCCAACTGGTAGGCTTCCGCCCGCCGGACCGCCAATTCCGCTTGCGAAGCCGCGATCTTGGCCTGCGCGATGTTTTCGCCGTCAATGGCGGTGGCGTCGGCGTCGGCCACTGAAATACGCATTTCGCGTTCTTGCTCCTTGACTTCCGCCTGCTGCCGGAAGACGGCCGTTCGTTCGCCAATGGCCTGCTCTTTCTCCAGAATGGCCACTTGCACCGCTCGCTCCCGCTCCGCAGACCGCGTGCCGATGGTTTGATCGCGTTGTGCTTCGGCCACTTGCACCGCTTGATCTCGCGAAGCGGAAGCCACGCGGATTTCACCCATCTTTTGGTTATCGGCCACATCGCCCCGAGCGAGTTGGATCGCCAACGAAGCAGCTTTCTGGCCGATGGCGTCAATGTAGCCCGATTCGTCGGTAATGTCGGTAATGTTGACGTTGATCAGCGACAACCCGACTTTGTTCAATTCCGGCTCCAACGATCGTGTGACATGTTCCAAGAACATATCTCGATCACGATTGATTTCCTCAATGCCCATAGAGGCAATCACTTGGCGCAACTGACCAAAAATGATTTCCTCCGCCTGCTTGCGGATTTCGTCGGTGTGCATTCCCAGCAGGCGAATCGCCGCGTTTTGCATCACTTCCGGCTTCGTATCAATGGCCACGGTGAACACACTGGGCACATTCACGCGAATGTTCTCGATCGACAACGCGCCGCGGAGCGGAACTTCAATTTGAATCGGCTCCAAGCCGAGGTAGGCGTAGTCTTGAATCAGCGGCCAAACAAAAACGGCGCCGCCCTGAATGCACTTAGCGGCTTGGCCTTTGCCGGTCTTACCGTAAACCACCAGTACACGATTGCTAGGGCAGCGTTTGTAACGCTTTGCCACTAATACGAAGCCGGTCATTATGGCCATGAGAACGAGGACCGTTATCACGGCGATGGTTATCATCGCATTACCGGGGGGAATTTGTCCCAAGAGAAGACCTATGTTCATTGCTGCATTTCCTGTAAGGGTTAACCGCGTATTACCGGACACTGACCAACAGCCTGACTGATACGACTCCCAGCACTAACCGCCGCTGGCAACGGCCTCGTTGACCAGTTCAACTTCCAATGTGTTGGAGTCGACGACGTCGACCACCACAACTCTAGCACCCGTGGAGAGTTTGGTCGGCTCGGCGGTCACGGCTGCAAATTCCACGAGACGGTTCTGGACCTTTATTTGGATTTTGCCAGCTCCAGACCTCTCTCCCGGAATCGGAATATAGACGGCGCCGGTTCGCCCAATGGCGTTTTGGATATGCACCGTGCCATCGTGGTTTAATTTATGGAGCGAATTCATCAATAGCGCCACGACATACATGGCCACAGCGCCGCTGAATATCGCTATAGCGAGCGTCAGGAGAGGCTCAAGTTCGGACTGCGTCGCCGCAATGCCCGCGAGTCCAAAAAAAGTAAGCGCCGCCACAATCGACTTAAACGATAGAACCTGAAACGCCAGCGTTGACCCGTGGTCAATCACATCGCCGGTTTCGCTGAATGCTTCTCCGGAAAAATCGTCGGGAATATCTCCACCGCCATCGAAATCGAGTTCATCGCCTCCGACGCCAATCATGGCCATGACGAACTGGAACACCAAAAATGTTCCGCCGACGGTTCCGCACACCAAAAAAACCCAACCCATGGCATCCTCCTTAATGGTTTGACCGCGCTGGCCGCAACGAGCCAAAATCTTCAACGTCAGAAGATTGTGTCGCGGCAAGGCGTCAACAGAAATGTGGACCCGTTTGCTAACTATTCAAGAGGCTATTCGTAAAAAAAAGCCCGTTATTGTCCTTGGCCAGATGGCCCCACCCGAAGGAAGGGTGGCGCAGGGGTGATTCTAGCGGAATTCGGTCAAAAAGCCATCAAAATTTATTTCTGGAAACGACGCGCAGCCTTCCGTATTTTCGTCTCGGACTGAGCGGGGTGATAATCCGGGTTATTCTTGCCAAACACGCCGCGCAGATCAGCCGGAACACGTTAGCGTCCGGTTCTCCGAGAATGCTGTAAACCGTGAGCTAGCGCTCATCGGCTCAGGGATCTTATTTCGGGACTTCCCCTAAGTCATTCAACAACCCGCCAGATTTTTTTCACCAGGACGCCAGATTCGCGCCGCCGATTGAAGCAAGAAGGCGTTCGTTGCAGACAAGAGTTCGTTACAAGCCGGCGGTTTGACAGCCATTAGCCGGCGGTCAGCGCAGCGCCACCGCCGGTATCGGCCGCGCAATCACTCCCGCATCCCGGCGGGATGCGAGGATGCAGCGGTCGGAACGGCGGCCATCGGCGGCGCCACATTGCCGACGCCGGGCGTTTCGATCCTCCGGTGGTGTTCGCTGCGCTCGACCACCGGCTAATGGCTTGAATCCCTCCCGGGATAGATTTTCAGGCGAACGCCGCCGGGCTGGGCTCCCGCCGCCGCTAGCAGACGTTTTTCACCAGTCACCAAGTCACCAGGGGTGCAACAGACTGATATTGTGATCTCGGCGGGGGCGTCTTACACTTCGCCGGTCTTGCCTCAAGGCATTGGCGGCTGTGTTTTCCCAGGGAGGTGTGGCGTGTCGCAATCGGTTCGGCATCATTTGATCTTGCTGCTTGTGGCGGGGCTCTCGCTGTTCAGTAATCTGGGCGGTCCTCGCTTGTGGGACCGCGACGAACCTCGCAACGCCGGCTGCACGGTCGAAATGCTGGCCGCCCACGATTGGGTGACGCCGCTCTTCAATGGCGAATACCGCACGCACAAACCGATTCTTCAATATTGGCTGATGATGACGTCGTACGGCCTGTTCGGGGTCAATGAGTTCGCGGCCCGGTTTTGGTCGGCTCTGTTGGGCGCCGGCGGCGTGCTTGCCGTCTATCATCTGGGACGACGACTGTTCCATCCTCGCGTGGGGCTGTTGGCCGGCCTGATTTTGGCGACGACGTTCATGTTCGACGTCGCCTCGCGCGCCGCCACTCCCGATTACCTGCTGATTTTCCTCAGTTCAATGGCCCTGACCGTCTATGCGCTGGGCGTCTTTCCCAAAAAAGAAAATTCGGCAAACGCCGCACAAGGCGGCGACACGCCAACCACCGAACCAACCGATCGTTACTTCCTCCGAAGTTTTCCCAGAGCCGTGGCGGTTTACGCCATAATGGGTTTGGCCGTGCTGGCCAAGGGGCCCGTGGGGCTGGTGTTGCCCACGGCGGTGCTCGGCATGTTTTTACTGATTGTGTCGTTACCGAAGCAAACGCAAGCTCCGACCACGCTGGCGGCGCGGCTCTGGGCGCTGCTGCGTCCGTTCCATGCTCGTCATTTTATCCGCACCTGTTGGAAAATGCGTCCGCTGACCGCCTTGGCGACCGTCGCCCTGATTGCGGCGCCTTGGTACGTGTGGGTTGGGCTGCGAACGGATGGCCAATGGCTGACCGAATTTTTCTGGACCCACAACATCGCACGCGCGACGTCGTCGATGGAAGGACACGCCGGCTCGCTATTTTATTATCCCGTGGCAATTCTGGCCGGCTTCTTTCCCTGGTCGGTGTTCGCCGGCCCGGTGCTGCTCGACCTGATCACAAGAATGCGAAAATCGGCGCAGCCCGACCCAGCCTATATTTTCCTGACCTGTTGGGTTGGCGTGTACGTGGGCCTTTTTTCGTTCGCGCAAACCAAACTTCCCAGTTACGTAACACCCTGCTTTCCCGCCTTGGCGCTGTTGGTGGGTTGCTTTCTGCACCACTGGCGCGAGCATACGGAATACGTGGCCCAGTTTTGGCCTCGACTTTCGCTGGCGTCGCTCGTTTTGGTCGGGCTGGTGTTTTTGATCGGCCTTCCGCTGGCCGCGCGTCAGTTTTTGCCCGGCGAGGAATGGCTGGGGCTGATCGGCTTGATTCCACTCGCGACCGGCGTGGGGTGCTTGTATTTGGTCAAACACAACCTTCGCGAACAGGCCGTGCTTTGGTTCGCGGGTTCGGCTGTTTGCCTCACGACGTCGGTTTTCGCAATAGCGGCGGCGCGCGTCGATTCGCATCAACAGAGCCACGTCTTGTTGGAGGAAGTCGGCCGCCGTTCCGAGCAACCGCACGTGGCGGCGTTCGGCGTCTTGGAGCCGAGTTGGGTCTTTTATCTAGGCCGTCCGGTGCAAGAGTTCTCGGGCCAGGAGCCGCAGGCGGCTGCGGCGTTCTTCGAGCAGTATCCCGATGCATTTATTATCGCGCCGGCCAACGATTGGCGAACCTTGAAGCCGTACCTGCCGGTCGACTCCGAAGTGCTGGCGGAGGCGCCGTACTTTATGAAAAACCGCTCGCTGGTATTGATTGGCCGCGCCGAACGAATGTCGGCCAGCAAAGTATCCACGACCAGCACGCGCTGAGGTTGCGCCTCTGATGGTGAGAAAACGGTTATAGCGAGAAACATCGTGGCATTCAATTTGAAAGGCGGCATTGTCGGCGGCTTGCTCCTGGCTTGCGGCATGATTGCCTTGGGCGTGGGCATTCTGCGCTCGCCCGGCTGGCGGCCCACCGACCTTCTCGTGGCCGAACTTGTTCGCGAGATTGAACAAGCCGACCAACAGCAAACGCTGCCCCACATGCGCGCCTTGGCCAGCGCCGGAGAACCAGGAGTTGGCAAAGTCGTGGCGATGCTGGCCGACCAGCGGCCGCGCGTGTCGTCGGCGGCGCGGACAGCCATCTTTGAAACGCTCGACCGCTGGCGGTTGCTCAAGCCGGCGGAGTCGAGCCGCCGAATCGAACACTTGATCGCGGCGCTGAACAAGTCGCACCAAAACTTTGACCCCCAAGCCCGGCAAGACGCGGCGAATCTGGCCACGCAGGTTCTGCTTTGGCCGGTCGATCAAAACAGTGTCGATCAAAACAGTATCGACGTCGGCGCCCTGGTGGCGAATTGCGAACGCTTGCTCCAACTGACCGACGTCGCGCCCATCGCGGTAGCGTCGCGGGCAAACGCGAAAAACGATAACACCGCACCAGAAAACCCAACGTCGAGAACGCTTCCCGACGCCCCCTTGCTCGACCCCGCCGCCGCAATGCTCGCAGCGCCGGGCGGCGAATTACCACTGGAAGTAGTCGCGTTACCCGCAATGCCCGCGCCCGTGGCAAGGAGGCCGCGGCCGTTGCGTCGCAAACAGGCGCCGGTCGACGAATCGGAGCCGCTGCAATTGGAGTTGGGCGAGAAACAGCCGCAACCCTTGAACCCTCCTCCAGCAAGACTCGACCCGCCACTGTTTATGAAACGTTTGCGGGCGGCGCGCGCTTCAACCGATAAAGCAGCCAGCCAAACCACAACCATCGCCGCGGCGCAACTCCTAACCGACCTCGGGGAGTTGGAAATGATGCGGCTGTTGCACGATCCCGACGACGCCGTGGCCACGCGCGCCGCGTCGGAATTGCGCCGGCGCGGTTTCAGCCAGAACCAACTCGGGCTGGCCAGACGGCTCACAGCGCTCGACCAAAAAGACCGCCTCGGTTTCGCCAACGCACTGCCAAGCATGACCGGCGTTGATGTTCGACCCTGGCTGCTATGGCTTTCGCTGGATGAAAGCGCCCCGGTAAGAGCGGCCGCCATCTCGCTCATGGCCACCAGCACCGACCCGCAACTGCTGCGACGCATCCGGGAGTTGGCCAACACCGAGCGCAACCCCGAAATTTTACGAACGATTCATCGGGTCGGCGGCCGTTAGGAACCGTTGGTGAATTATTTTTATCTGGCGCTCGCCTCAGCGGCTGATGAGGAATTTCAGATACAAAGGAACCGACTTCGCGGTGGGATGCGTGGTCTGGATCGAAATTTTTGCGAATTCGCCCTGCTGTGAGCCAAAGTGGTTTGCCGCCGGGCTTCCCGCGGGAATTTCAATTTCGAGCGGGTACATAATGACCAAGCCGTTGTTGATCTCCTTGGGCTCGCCAATATGCGCTTTGACAATGTCGGCTGGGTCGGTCGAGGCCACTTTCATGCGAACGTCGTGTCGATAAGGCCCTTTCACCAACAGGTGCAGCGTCGCCTTGCCGCCCTCGGAACGGTCGATGATTCCCAAATTAAGCAGGCCCAGGTCTTTGTGAAAATTTGAGCCGCCCATCACGGAAATATCACTCACGACCGTGCCCCTGATGGGGACTAAAATCTCCTTGCCTTCTTTAATACTCGTCAGCACGCGGACCACTTGCTTAATCGGCCCCAAAGGCAGGCCCGGCTTGATCGTGACTCGAATCCCGATTCCTGAAAGCGCTTCTCCCTCCATCGCCAATTCTTGTTCCGAAAGCGGCTCAATCGTGTAAACAAAGCGGTCGGCGGTCGCCTGCTCGACCGACTCGGTTCCCAGAATTTTGAATGCCTGGCCGGTAAAGTTGAAAATTCGCAGCAGCGCCGACGAATCTCCGTTGGAGGAAATATTATGGAACGTTAATTCGTGGGGCACCGGTCGGACGACCTGAATGACGCGTCCGCCAACTTTCAACTGAATAGATTCCTGGGCGAGGGCTTCGGTTATTTTGATCTCGGCGGTTTGCAGGAATTCATCGGAGTACGACTTGGGCGTCCACTCCACTTCCACTTCACAGGTTTCGCCCGGCATCAAGGTGTCTTTATCCAAGGCGCTGAACGTGCATTTGCAAGTGGTTTTGCCTTTTTTCAAGCCGACCGGCATCGAACCAACATTCTTGAGTACGAATACGTGGCTCAGAGTGGCGCCTCGCTGCATCGAACCGAAATCGTAGTGGTCTCCCTCTAAAACGATCACGTGCCCCGAACTATGTATTTCGCCGGAGTCCGTTTTTTTGGCGCCGGTGTTCCAGGCATCTCCTGGGAGACTGTTGTTTGCAAGTCCGTCGAATTCCAGCCGCGCTTGTCCGTAGCCCATGGCGCTGCCCGCCAAAAGGGCAACCAGGAGGAGCGTCCAAACTTTCATCGTAAACCTTCTTCAAAGTAAACCGGATTATTAACTGAAAAAGCCCGGCATTTTGAAAATGCCGGGCTTTTAACTCGGCAAACATGCTCTCGAATAGATCCTAGTGTATTGTACTACGCAATCTTTGCATCACTTGTTCGAGAGTTTCGCCCCCCTTTTGAGGACGGGGCTGTTGGGGATTGGGCTGAGGCGAGTTAGGCGCTGAATAAATGGAGAGTTTTTTGTCGGCGTGCGGATTCAGCGCGTCGAGCCGCAGTGCTTCAGCGGCTTCGTCCGCCGCTTGGCGTTTTTTTCCGGCAAGATGCAGCACCCAGGCCAATTGGGCGTGGGAATAACTGCTGTTGGGCGCCAATTCCGCCAAAACCCGATATTGTTGCAATGCCTGTTGCAGTCGGACCTCTTCGCCACTCAAAGCGTAAGCCTGCAAGTAGGTTTCCGCAACCGATTTCCGCAGACTCCGCGAGCGCGCATTGCGAGATAACGCGAGATCGGCCGCCCGTTCGAATTCCGCCCAATCTTGGTCGGCATGCGTGCGCCGCCATTGCCGGAAGGCAAAATTCGCCAAGCGGGCCGGATAAACCGCGCTCCAAGGGTCGATCAAGCAGGCTTGCTGGTACGCTTTGTGGGCGTTTTGCGGCTGGCCCAATCGCTCGGCGACTTGAGCGTCGCTGAGTATCGCCGGCGCGGTGAGCGCGGGCATGAAAGCAGTTCGATAAAAAATCAGCATGCCCACCGTCGCCATCGCCAACCCTAGCAACACGCGGCGGGGCGTCAGATCGAACTCGGTCTGGGGCGGATCGGTCAGGTTGAGCCAGAGCGCCGCCAACAGCCACCAACTTCCGGCCACGCCGGGAAATGAAATCCCGCCGGCGGCCAGTAAGTTGATCGACAACACCACAAACGCCACCGCCAGCGACGTTTCAAGCACCGTTTCAAGCACCGTCGCGTTCAGAGGCTGGGTGCGCAACAACACGACGGCGCCTATTCCCAGCGGAAAGCTCGCCAAAAAGAAAAACGCCTCGGGCGCCAAGCCGACCATCAAACCCAACGGGTAGCTCAACAACACCCCCGCGCCGGCGCCTCCATAAACGGCCCACTCATGGCCGGCAACCGGAACGCCATTGTTTTCATTCCCTTGCTCTCCCTCGGCGACGCCGCCCAGCGAACGCCAACGCCGCCCCATGCATACCAAAAATCCCAGGAAAAAAAAGAACGCCGGCGAGCCGCCGGTGGCCCATACCTCGAAGAACAAATTATGAGGATCGGCAACCGATTCGCTGGCCTGCGGAAGCTGATGCGAAATGTAATAATCTTGAAAGTTTCCAGGACCGCAGCCGAACAGTGGATGTTCGGCGATCATGGCGGCGGTCGCCCGCCAATACTCAAGCCGATATTGCAGCGTTTTCGGCGCTTCGCTGATCACCAAAGGATCGATGCCGCCCACCGCCACCGCCAAGCCAACGCCTAAAACGCAGACCACGATAATCGCCGCGGCGCTCGCTCCCAGCCCTCGCCAGGAAATTTCCCGATCACCCAGCGAGCGCAACCAAAGTAGCCCATACAGTACAACTCCGGCGGCCGACGCAATCATGCCGGTGCGGCTCTTGGTCAACAACAAACATCCGCCAAGAATCAAGATGCAACCGATCGCGGCGCCCAGGGCCAGCCAGCCGCGCCGCCGCTCGGGTTTCCACATGGTGCGGCCGATAAGAAAAGTCAGCCAGGCGGCGAGAAACCCGGCCAGTGAGTTTGTCAGCGCGAAGGTGGCCGTCGGTTCGTGGCTCATGACCCGATCGATCAGCATCCGACGCGCGACTTCGTCTTGAGGATCGAAGCCGGCGGCGCGCATCGCGCCGGCCGGATCGTCGGCGAACATTCGCTGCGTGGCCGGAACCGTGACAAAAAACTGGTAAAACGCATAAATCGAGAGGCCGACCGCCAAGGCGGTCATCACTAGGCTCACGGCGCGCACCGCCTCGGCCGACCGAACAAGTTGCCGAGTGAGAAAAAACGCCAACGCCAAACTCGCCCAACGCCAAAATCCGTTGATCGCGGCGCGGGCGTTTCCTTGGCCGTCCATCACGAGAGTGCTGGCGGCCATCCAGGCCACGAACAGCAAAACCATCCACTCCGTTGGGCCGAAACGTAATCGCAGCCCTCCTTGCAATACGCCATGCAACAGCCAGCCCAGAAGGAGTAACATCCAGAGCATGATCACGAGCAGGCCGTGGCCATTTTCAGAGGCCGTTTCGCTGGCAACCAGAGGCGTCGCCACAAACAACGCCACGAGAGCCGCCAGGAGGAGCGTCGCGGCGGTTTGCCGTTTTCGCGGCGGATTCACCGCTGCGGATTTTTCGCGTTTGGTTTCAGATTTTCGGCGAGCCATGCTTATCGCCTGATGTGGCGCCTCGCCGTCGATTCCAAAATAGCAATGATCGCCAGCAGGCAAACGATTTGTAGAAGAATGATCATCGCGCCGGCGAGACTGGCCTGATACAGCAATAACGCGCCAAATCCGCAGGCGGCGGTGGTCAGGTAGACGGTCCAGACCGCGTTGCTTTTAGACATGCCCAAGTCGACCAACCGATGCGAAAAATGGCTTTTGTCGCCTTCAAAGGGGCTGCGTCCTTCACGAACACGAATCCAGAGCACGGAAATCATATCGTACATGGGCGCGGCCATCACGCACAGCGGCGCGAACACGGAGTACGGCCGATCGGAATCGAAGGTGGTGAAGGTTCCCAAGAGCGTTGCGGCTGCCAGGGAAAACCCGATGAAGTAGCTGCCGGCGTCGCCCATGAAAAGTTTCGCCGGCGTTCGGTTGTGCCACAAAAATCCGAAGATCGCGCCGACCAACACCAGCAGGAATCCGCCCACGAATAGTTGAGGTTGCCCGCCGGCTTCGATCGGCGCCGTGAGCAGCATGGTGGCGAACAAGGAGGCGGCAATCACGGCCACGCCGCCGGAGAGGCCGTCCATGTTGTCGAGCATGTTGAAGGAATTGACGAACGCCACGATCCAAACAACCGACATGGCGCCGGTCAGCCAGGGCGACGAAATGAAGGCGGTCAGGCGCCAACCTTGGAAGAACACACAGGCCGCCGCCACGCCGAATTGCACTCCCAGGCGAATGCTCCAGTGCAGCCCCAGGCGGTCGTCGGCCAAGCCCAGAAACATCATGGCCGTGCCCGCCGCCAAGAGGCCCCACAATTTCGGCGTCTGCTGCCAGGCGCCACTCAAATGAGGACGTGCAAAGTCGGGGAGCATCTCGCCGACAAAGCCAAAACTCGCCTGTCCGCTCTCGGTGGCGGCCGCCCAAAGAACGAACTGCCCAGCGGCGAAGGCGGTCATCACGCCCAGCCAAATGGCCAGCCCGCCGCCCATGGGCGTGGGCGTTTGATGCACCTTGCGTTTTCCCGGTTGGTCGACCAGCCCCCACTTCGGCGCGAAGCGGCGCACGACAAACCCCGCCAACCAGGCGATCAGCATTCCAGGCGCCAAGCAGCCAAGAACGAACAACAGCGGAACAGATGAAGTCATGGAAGAAGAACGAGGGAAAATGAGCCGGGGAAAAAACGACGCGCCGCAGCGGGCCCGTCAGCAATTGTGGCGATGAACTCCATGAACTGGAAATATACAATCTTCAACTGCATGAGCGGTGGTTGTATGCATTCTTATCAAATTCTTTTTCTGTTTTTCCAGCCGTTTCAACGCTTCGAGCGGCCGACCTGCCGGAGGTAATCGCGGCAGCGCATGAAGAATTGATGATACTCCAGGCGTTGGTAATCGGCGTAGGTCCAATCGCGCGAGCGCCAGGCGCCCTTGCGATAATACAAAGTGACTTCGGCGAAAATGCCTTGTCCTAAATAGATACGATGGTCGCGGTCCTTTGTTGTGGCCAAAACCAATTTTGCCTCGCTAAGCAATCCAGGATCGAGGTTCAGCGGCCGCGCGACAGCGGCCTCTTCTTGCTGACCGACGGCCCTTCCCCGGCTGGCGGCCTGCTGCTCCCAATCGTTGGTAAGGCGTTTGATAGACGCGAGTTCCGAGGGATCGACCAACTGCGGAAAAGCCCAAATCACTTTCTTGAGTTCAGGCCCCATTTCCCGCTCGTAGTAACTGGTTTGGTCAAACGAAAAGTACTCGCTTTCCAGAACGGGGGGCCCCCATTTTTCCGTCGCCCGCTGCAAGGCCCATTGCAACGTCGCCCGCGAGGCGCTGAACGCCGGCAATACCAACAGAACGGGCTTGGGGGCCGATATATCACCCATGGAATCCTACCGAATTATTTCACCGCAGTGTTTGACGGACGGCGGCGTGCTGGGAGAATTGCGCCGCAAGCTGATGGCTTGCGGGGTGCTGGGCGTCGAAAGTCTGGGCGTCTTTCAAGACCGATCGCGCGCCGGCGATATCGCCGGCCAGGAGCATGGCGTCACCCAATTCATAGAGTAAATCGACCGATTCCGCACTACGAACGCGGGCCGCCAGCAGACTTTCGATGGCGTCGTTGTAGCGTTCCATGCGTTTGAGGGCGAGTCCTCGCGTGAACCAAAGTTGGGACGACGCCTGCCCATCGGGAAGTTGCGCCGCCAAGGCATCGAGCGTCGAGAGCGCGCGTTGCGGGCGTCCTTGCGCTAGGTAAACTTCCGCAATGCGCACCTGTACTTGCGGGAACAGGGGCTGGTAGCTCAAGGCGCGATGATAACTCGCCAACGCCAAACGCGATTCGCCCATCGCTTGCAATGCGTCGCCTCGCAACGCCCAAGCCGGCGCGAGTTGTGGCTGCAGCGCGATCGCTTCCTCGGCGCGCTGCTTGGCGAGTTCCATCTGCCCTTGGGCTAAATGCATTTCACCCAATCGGACCATTTGCTTGGAATCGCCATTGGAAAGCGAAATCGCCTCTTCAAGCTCGGCCATCGCGGCCTGCTGCTCGCCGCGCCGCCACAACGATTCGGCATAATGCTCGTGCGCCCGGACATCGTCCGGACAGACCGTGACCGCCTTTTGGAAAAAAGTTTCGGCGGCCGCCCAGTCGCCCGCCTGGCCCGCACCGATGCCCTCATTGGCCAGCCGACGCGAGGCTAGTACATCATCGGGCGCCGCGCGCCACGGAAGCGACATACAGCCGCTGGCCGATATCAGCAAACACAAACAAGACAAACGCCCCAAACAGAGACGCCCCAAGGACATCCACCGGGAACAAACTCCAACGCGCAGCCGTTGGCGGCGGGCGAGCGGAGCTTCGTTCGTTCTGGGTGGTGCGGAGTCCATGCGGAGGATGTATCGTCAGAGCGATTCCGCCGAGTTGAGAAATGACGGCGAACCATAGCAAATTGGGCCTGAAAAAACAACGCGGTTCGCACCACTTCCCCCAGCTTGCCATCCTGGAGTAAGATGACACGCCCGTTTTCCCGAAAAAGAGAAGAAGTGCATGACCACCGCGACCTACTACGATTTAGGCATTCGTTTTCAGTTCCCCGAGAACTGGCGATTGCACGAGGAAGAGAAGGAGGATTGGCCGAAGTCGGTCACGGTGCAGAGCCCGCAGGGCGGCCTCTGGGCGGTGCATATTTACCCACAGCCGATGCAGGAAGACGCAGTCGCCGAGGAGGTTGCTTCAGCCCTCCAGGAAGAATACGACGACGTCGAAATTTCACCCGCAACCGAGCGATACGACCAATTCGACGCTTCCGGCTTCGATATGCATTTTTATTGCCTCGATTTTCTCGTCCGCGCTGGCGTGCGGGCTTTCACCGCCGGCCAGCGCACCTTTGCTATCTTTTTCCAGGCCGAAGACCGCGAATTCGATGATATCGAACCCGTTTTTAGCGCCCTGACCCACAGCCTGATACGCAACCTGTCGTAGGCGGATCCGGCGTTCGGTTAGCACCGTTCGATAAATAACGGTCGCATTTGTGTAGCCATCGTCGCCAGACGGTGGGTGAGCGGTGAACCATCCCACGCTCTGGCGAGCATGGCTACGACACTAATATTCCGCTCGATGCTTAGTTAATAGAGGGCGTGGGATCCAGAGTCGCGTGGCGTGGGATTGGATACGCCCGGCGCCTCTTCGGAAACATCTGGCTGGGCTTCTGTTGCCGCAGAATCAGTTGCCGCAGTGTCGACAAACGGCGACTTTGCGCATTTCGGTGAAGGCCAAGCCCAAAACAGCATTCCGGCCAGGAAGATCTGCGCCATCGGGACATCGATCAGCGTGGCCATCGAAAACAAGCAGCGTTGCACAAAATAGGAGGCCGCGTTCTCGCCGCCGATTGGCAACCAATACACAGCTTGCCAGGCCACCACCGCCAAGGCGATTCCCGCGCCCAGGGCCATCAAAACCCAGCCCGCCTTGTCGCGAAGCCCTTCCGGCAGAACACGAGCCACCATTGCCGCCGGCGGAAGAAGCAGCATCAACCAGAAGAGATGGTAGGCTGTCATTGCGGGAACCGTGGGCCCGCAGCCCCAGGGACCGCAAGCGACATGATCCCAACGGGTGTGCAGATTTCCGATCTGTAGAACGCCATAAATGCCGCCCATCCAGGCGAACAGCCCGATCGAGATCTTCACCAGCGATGTAAGCATGTCTGATTTCTTTCAGCAATCGGAGCGAGACGTCACCCTCCCGTTCTAGCCGAAGTTCGCCGCGCCACACTGTGAAATGGGCCACATACTCGGAAACAAACATGCAAATAGCGACGCCCGGCCAAACTGTCTTGCCGCAAAAATCGGTTTTCAGCACATTTTAGCGGCGAATTCTAGGGGGAACTCGGTCTGGGGCGGATCCTCGCTTACGCCGTAACATACGCCTAGCAAAGGCTTTGTGGAGCCATGGCGTCTCAACGCCAGACTACACGCCCGCCGCTACGCCGGCTCACTCCACCAGAGCGGTTTCCCCGCCGCGACTCCTACCGAAAAATGAGACGAAGCCGTCTGTTTTCTGAGCGACGAGAGAAATAACCAGGAGATTCAACCCGTGTTGGTGCTTTCCCGAAAACTCGATCAAAAGATCATGATCGGCGATCAGATCGTGATCACGATTGTTGAGATTCGAGGAGACAACGTGCGCCTCGGCATTGAGGCGCCGAAAGATATCCCGGTGCATCGCCACGAAATCTACGAAGCCATCAGGCGGTTGGAGCAAGCCGATTCGTAATAGTAGGTACCGAGCGAAATTTATTGGTCGAATCATGAGCCCGGCATTTTGAAAATGCCGGGCTTTTCCGCATCATAATCGGTAACCATTACTCCACGGCTTTTTACGCTGCCCGGCGCTCGGCGGCGGTGTGGCGGTCTGAGGGAATCGCTCCCCATTGCGAAAGCGGAATCACTTGGGCTGAATCCAGCAACTCTTCCAACTGGCAGCCAGCGCCGTAAGAGAATTCGACCACAATCTCGGCGCCCGCGGCAACGTCGAACGTTTGCCGGAGAGGAACCACTAGGTACTGGTTCGACCACTCAATGGCCGAGCCTTCCGACTCCTGAAAGGCCAGCAGGTTCTTGGTAATAAACCGTAAAGCGTTCAATTGGCCGCTGCGTTCCATGGAGAACTTGGTCCGACCCTCGAACCGCTCGGGCAACGCACGATCGTATTCAACCGCGGCGTATACGAGCGGTTGGCAGAGCCCTCGCGTTTGCTCATGGTTGCCGCCCGAGTCTTGAAAAAATGGAATGGGCGCCGAAAACCCCGAAAATTCAAACGGCTGCTCCACCGGCTGCACCGCAAGCAACGAAGCCTCTGGAACGAAACGCGGCAACGGACCGCCGAAGTGCGCCAGATAACGCTCTTGAAATGAGCCGATTACCTGAATTTGCTTTTCGCGCATCAGTCCGGTGTGCAACATTTCACAAATGACAACATCGACCGGCTCGGGCGGAAGATACTCCATTGCGTCAGCCTGGATGACCTCAACCCGATGCCCAAACGGATTGTGCCGCATCAGCCGGCGGGCGGTCCGAACCAACTCGGGGTTTCGTTCCACGCACCAAACATGGCCCGCCTTGCTGGCTGCAAAGTGCGATAACACGCCCGTTCCGCCGCCCAAATCCAAGACTTTGGCGCCCGGCGGCGTCAGATACTCGATCGCATCGCGAAAACTCGACATCCGAGCCTGATCCAGCAGCATGTTGTAATGGTAGTGCAACGGAATGTACTGCCCCAGAACGTGCTCGTCGGGAATGGTTTGCTGAAACATGGCGGCCTCAGGGGAAATGATGCTTAACACTTCGGCGGAGATAGTAACCGCCGCCGCCGCCGCCCACAATACCGACTACCACGCTGCCGAAAGAGCGAGCGAACCTTGCGGTGCGGTTTGCAATTGGCATGGGTGTTTGATCGGTGGGATAGATCGTTATCGCAATTTCTCGCAGCGCCGTGAACGGTTGCCGTTTTGTTCTCCGACTCCCAACGCGTGAGCCTCGAACTGAAGAACGTCGAGATAGAGGACCACGCGGGAAGGACGGTGCGCTGTCGGCGGCCCCGGAAAACAGCCCTTTTCTTATTCCAAGGGCACTGACATCCCCGCCGGGATGCATCGTTCGTTGCGTTGGCCTACCGGTGGTGTTCGCCGTGCTCGACCACCGGCTCATGGCTGTCAAAGCCTCCGGCTTGGCGGAGATCTCCTAACACCGTTGCACGGAACAGATCCTGGGCAGGCGTCTTGCCTTGCTAATCAGCCACATGCGTTTTCGAGTTGCGCTGCGGCAACATTTGAAGCAACAACACCAGCGGAGAGAACGCGAGCCATGCGATGCCGAAGGGTATCAAGCCGATTGTATGCATGAATGGCGAGCGGATTCTCGCATCGGTCAGTTCACTGCGGTAGGGTGTCTTACGGAATGTTCCCACACTCGTGTACGTGGCGCGGATTTCGGTGAACGACGAGAAAGGCATGATCGCCGTCGCGGCTTTATCGGGCGGCGAGTGGGCTAAGCCACTTTGCGGCGGCTCTCTCACGCTGTTCCAAAAAATCGCTCGAAGCGGCGGCGGTTCTCTTCTAAATAGGCACCGCAGCCGGTGAGCAGGTCTTGGGCGTTGGCGTAGCCTAGGAGGTAGGCAAGTTTACGCAACTCCAGTTCGTCGTGCGGCAGGTCGTGCCGGGCGGAGGTGTCCATCAAACGCAGCCGCGCTTCAACACTCCGCAAAAACCGATACGCCTTGCGGAGGTATTCGTGATCATCGGCGCTAATATGGTTCGCCTTCAGCAGTTGGTCGAGCGCCGCGAGCGTTCCCGGTTGGAGCACCTCCGGCGATTGCCGAGCGTACTTGAGTTGCAGCATTTGCACGATGAATTCGATATCGACCGTTCCGCCCCGGCCGCGTTTCAAGTTTCCCCGCGCGGCGGTTTCCTCCAACCGCATGCGCATGTCGTGGATTTTTTGGCGACAGGCGTCGGTCCAGGGTTGCGTGGTGATGGCCTGCCGCACCGCTTGCATGGTGATCGCTTGCACGTTCGCCGAGCCATAAACCACGCGCGCCTTGCAAAGCGCCTGCCGCTCCCAGAGTTGTCCGCGGCGATCGGAAAAATAGCGGGAGAATTCGGGTAACGAAACCGCCAAGGCGCCGCTTTTTCCGGTCGGGCGTAGCCGTGCGTCGAGTTCGTAGAGGCGTCCATAGGGCCCGCGTTTGGTAATCACCTTGGTGATTTTCTGAGCCAGTTGGCTGAAGAAATGCTGGTTGGTGGTGATACGGTCGGCGCGTTGGGCGCCGAGCGGTTGCGTTTGTCCTTCCGCCTCGTACAGAAAGACAACATCCAGATCGCTATGATAATTGGGTTCGCGTCCGCCCAGCTTCCCCATGGCGAGAATGATCAACTCGCAGGGATCGTGGCCGCCTTCGAGCATGGGGCGCCCGAACCGAGTTGTGAGTTTCTCGTATTCGATACGCGCGACTTGCGCCAAACAGACTTGGGCGATATCGGACAACGTTTGATGCGCCGTTTGTACATCGTCCTTGCCGAGAATATCTCGCACGCCGACGCGCAAGTGCTGAGAACTTTTGAAGCTATGCAGTATGGGTTCGATATCTTCGGCGCCTTGGCACAACTCCGCCAAATTTCGTTCCAAGGCTTCGCGGGAAGGCAACTTCGCCAAGACGAGCGAGTCCATGAGTTCGTCGATCATGCCGGGGTTGCTGGTCAGAATGTGCGACAAATAAGGGCTGGTCGCACAGAGTTGCACGTACAGCAACAGCGACGGCGCGTTGAAACTGAACAGCTCCCACAACACGCCCTTGCCGCCCACCGAATCGCTTACGGCGCTAAGATTGAGCAGCGCGGAATCAGGATCGGGCGAAGCCGAAATCGCTTCGAGCAACTGCGGCGCTATGGAAGCCAGGAAATGCCGGCACCTGCGCGTCGAGAGGAAGGGGATTTTCTCATCGGCCAAGGCCATCAAATTGACATAGGCGGCTGGCACGTCGGAGAATCCGTACGGCGCGAGCACTTTCTGGATGATGTGTTCTGGCGGGTCGGGGTCGAGCACTAGGTCGACCTCTTGCGCGATTTTTTCTTCTCCGCCGAAGGCGTCGTGCAGAAGATGATCAAGAATTTTTCGGTTCTCGGCCGTCTTCGTACGATACTCTTCCTGAAAGGCCTCGAGCGCCGTTGTGTGCTCCGTATCGACGCCTCCCAGCCGCAAGGCGATCTTGCGCAGCTCATCGGCGTGGCTGGGCAGCGAGTGCGTTTGTAGGTCGAACATGATTTGCAAACGATGTTCAACACGCCGCAAGAACTCGTAATTCCGCGTTAGCAGCGTGCGCTCTTGCATGGTCAGGCAACCGGCCTGCTCCAAACGCTCGATGGCCTCCAGCGTATTGCCGGTGCGGATCTTTTGTAAATCGCCGCCGTTGAGCAGCAAGAGAAATTGGATCGCGAATTCGATATCTCGGATGCCGCCTTGGC
Source organism: Planctomycetota bacterium (assembly GCA_024276655.1). Lineage (GTDB taxonomy): Bacteria > Planctomycetota > Planctomycetia > Pirellulales > Pirellulaceae > SZUA-33. The sequence goes on along the minus strand of JAJRWU010000135.1, from coordinate 17,794 downwards.
CGGTTTTGACGTCAGTGAACTCGCCGCCTTCGGTCAGATTTCGTTTTTCAATGCGGCGTTTCAGCGCTTTGATTCCAGTGATATCGGCCCGGTTCAGATAACGCCGATAAACCCAGGGCTCCAACTGCGAAAGGAACATTTCACCCAGTTCCAAATCTCCGGCGATGGGCCGAGCCTTGACAAACGCCTGCCGTTCCCAGGTGCGGCCCTTGACATCGTAATACCGCAAGGCGGCTTTCCAATCGATGACAATCGGGCCTTGGCGGCCATCGGGCCGAAGCCGCATATCGGTGCGGTAGGCCGCGCCAAGCTCGGTCGACTCGGACAGCAATTTGATCAGTCCGCGAGCCAAACGTTCAAAAAACTCCGAATTGGCAACCGGGCGCGCGCCGTCGGTCGAACCGGCTTCCTCACAGAGAAAAATCAGATCAATGTCACTGGAATAGTTCAATTCACGGCCGCCCAACTTGCCCAACGCGAGGACCACAAATCGAGCCGGAGAACCGTCGTCCGAACGAGGCTGGCCCCGCTTGGCGGCCAGTTTTTTATAGACAAACCGCAATGCGGCCTCGCAAATCGCTTCGGCCAAATAAGAGATTTGACGCGTGACGGTTTCGATGTTTTGCCGGCGGACAATATCGCCGAAGGCGATGCGCATGGTTTCCCGATGTTTGAACCGCCGCAACGCCAACAACGCCGCCGCTTCGTCGTCGAGCATGATCACTTCGGCGCATAGTTCGTCAACCAGAACGGGCTTGGCCAGCGGCGCGCCATCGGTCAGACGCACCAGTTCAAAGCCGGCGGGGTCGCGCACTAAAACGTCCGCCAGATACTGGCTCGACGAAAGAATTTGCAGCAGCGTGGGCAGGGCTTCCGCGTCGCGCTCAAACAACGCTCCCACCGAGAGCGGATTGCGGGCCGCGGCGAGGTAGCGGTCCAGGTTGTTGAGCGCCATGTCGGGATCGCTGACGCCCGGCAAATGCTCGGCCAATTGGTCGGCCAACACGGCGGCAAGGTCGGTCGTCAGGCCGCTGCGGCTGAATGAAACGAGGTTCGCGTGCGCCCGCTCAAGATCGGCCACGCCCAAAGACTGAAGCCAGGGCTTAGCCCGTGCAAACGAATCGAGGTACTCGAGCAGCGTCTGAGTTTCCATGGCCGCAAGTTTCCATGGCAGGTGCTTCCAAGCACTCGATCAAGTTGACTTATTTATTGACGCGCCAATTGGCCAAGTAAGAAAGTGTGGAAAAACTACTTCCCGGTTCAGAACCCCGACTTTTTGAAAAAGCCGGGCTTCTCGAACGTCCATTCAGGATTTAATGGTTCCACACTTTCTAAGCAAACCCGGCTACTCTTCCACAATCACTTCTTTCACGCGTTGCACAAAGTGGGGCGACTTGCCGGATTTACCCAGCACTTCCGCCTTCTTTTCGGCTTCTTTTTTTTGATCAAACTCAAACATCGCCACCCGTTTGAGCGACTGATTGTACACCCCCCAGAAGAGTTTGAGCCGCACTTCCGCCGCCGCCTTGGCGCGACTTTTTCGTTTGGCCTTTTTTTTCTTCTTTTTCTTGACGCCGCCCTCCTCTTTTTCAGCGCGTTCGGCGGCTTCGGCTTCTTCCCTAAGGGCCTTTCGATTTACGACTTTACGCGCCATGATTCTGTTGAGATTCGAGGGGGAGCGGGATAGAGGCCGGCCTACCCTGGCCGGCCTTCCTTTCGGAGGTACGCCAACATCATAACGCCTGAGGCGGCATCCCGCCATCGGCCTGCTTCAGCGACGCGCCGAACAGATGCCGCACGGCCGGCAATCCTCTTCAACTGCACTATCTTTTGAATTCCGCAAATCCTTCCTGTTGCTCCTGTTTTGCGTATCCTTCGCGTTCAACACGGTTTTCAGCCGTCTTAGCGCGGAAAATGGATCAATTCTCCGTTTTGAGACGGGCAAACGCATTCTCGCGATGACCGACCGTTGCACCGACGATAACACTCGTAGGCGATGCACAACTGTTCTAGGTGTGGAAACGCCTTGTTGCTACACTACCAGGCTATTCGCGGCAGGACGCCGCCAGCCATTATGCAATAAGGATATTGCGAAATGAGAGTCGCCCCTTTTTCTCACGAAGTGAAACTGATTGTCGCCCGCACCTTTCTCGAATTGGGCGCCGATGTGGCAATGCCCGGCGGCGTCGCCGAGACATTCCTGGTCGATAGCGGCAAGGTTCGCGCTCATTCCTACCGCTGCGGCGATTTCATGGCCATGTGGATGATCGACGTCGGCCTGCTGCAATTCTACGACGAAGACGGCGCCATGTTGCGCACCGTGAATTTGTTCGAGGAACAAAAGCCGGTGCGGCTGGCGGCTTAGCTGAACAGCGCCATCTTCCAGAAAAACCACAGCATGTTGTGATAGCACGTCAAACTGGACCACAACATATCTGAAAAACGGAGAACCTGGCGCTGTCCAGTTAGGAGCTGTCCAGTTAGGAGCTGTCCAGTTAGGCGCTGTCCAAGAGATATTCCGTGCAATGGTGTGTTGAAATTCCCGCCAAGCCGGAGGCTTGCCAGCCATTAGCCGGTGGTCTTGATGGATTGGCTGTCGATGCAGGCGGCGCTGGGGGTCGATAGGCGACCTTCCTGAACGCGAATCTGCTCGCGAAGCGCCGTGACAATGGCGGTCCTGGTTCCGTCGTCGCGCCACACTGTGCGAAGTAATCGTAGACAGTACTTTTATTTTAGGGCGCAAATCGTGAGGCGGCATGTCCCACTGGCAGCCTGTGCGATTGAGATACATGATTGCGTTGACGACTTCCCGCATCGCAACGGTGCGGGGCCGTCCTCCTTGGCGATTCTTTGGCGAGGGCAACAAGGCCTGAATCAACGACCACTGCTGTTCGGTCAAATCGGTAGTACATTTTTCGAGACGGACGGGATCCGGATATCACGCATTCCTTTGCGGGCGCAGAGGACAAACAACGCCAAGTCTCGTGAAATCAACGATTTACCGCCAGACCAATTTCCGGATAGACTCTTAGCATCGAGCGGAAAATAAGTGTCGTAGCCATGCTCGCCAGAGCGTGGGATGGTTCACCGCTCACCCACCGTCTGGCGACGATGGCTACACAAATGCGACCGTTATTTATCGAGCGGTACTTAGCGGGTCAGGACTACTTTGCCGCGGTTTTTTTGGCTTCGGGCGAGGCGGTGGCCAGCGCGGCGGGGTCGAGAAGATGGAGGAAATGACCATGATCGGCCGTGACGATGAGCAGTGAGTCATGCCAATTGCTATTCGCTTCCACCCAGTCCGTGATCACGCGCACGGCGGCGTCGCCGCTGAGCACGGCGCCGATGGAGTTGTCGAGGTTGTTGTCGTGATTGGCCCAATCGACATCGCCGGCTTCGACCATCAACCAGAACTTATTCGATTTCCGCTGCTTCGCTCGGTGGTTCAAAACAGTAATTGCGGCGGTCGTCATTTGAGCCAACGTGGGGTTTTCCGCGATATCGGCGGGCGAATACTCTTCGGCTTTTTTGCTCCGCCCCGGCGCCGGTTGGTAATCGCCGTTGGCTGTTTGAAAAGGAAGATGCCCCCCATACGCGGCCACGCCAAAGACGCCCAAGAGTCGGCTGTCCGATTTCACGGCTCGCGCGGTCGCGTTGGCGAGCGCGTTGGCGCCATTTCGCTCTGGCTCGCGCTGCACCACCACGTACTTTCCGCCGACCCGTGCATCGACCGCCCGCGAATCGACCTGGGTTATGTAACGATTGCCGGGAATAAAGTTGCCGCCCTGGCCAGGATCGGTTTTCTTGTCGACGCCCCAGCCGCCGCCAATGAGCACGTCGAGCCCCGGCAGCGGATGCTCCGGGTGGGAAGCCGAAGCCAAGCCGAGCATGTCGCGGGTGAGGTCTTGGTAGTCGTGTCGGCTGACGTCCTGTGCGTAGGAAGCGGCTGGCGTCGCATGACTGATCGGCACGCTGGAAATGGCGCCGACCGCCCAACCCTGGCTTTGTAAGCCATGAGCAATGGCCGGTGTTTTCTCTCCGTTGGCCGCCACGCAAATCGCACCGTTGTACGTTTTTACGCCCGTACACAACGCAGTGGCCGTGCCCGCCGAGTCGGCATACACATGCTCGCCCGGTTGGGTATTTTCCGCATTTCGGCCGATCAAGTAGTAGACGTCGTTGCCGGGCGTCCAGGGATTGGGGCCGGCTTTTTTAGCGTTGTAACCGCCTGGGGCGCCGCTGCCGGGGTTGAGCAACACTTGTTTGTCGGGGTCGGATTTAACGCCGCTCAACTGCGGCGAGGTAACGACAAAACCGAATTGCGAGGTTCCATCGGCGCTGTAATTCTGGATGTGCAAACCGACGCCGCGACCCGCGTGGTAGCCGATGCGGCCCGTTGCGTAGATCGCCGCGGCGCGCGTGGTTTGCCAATCCATCCCATCGAACACGACCAGAAAAACGTGCTTTTTGCCCGCCGCCACGGCGGCCCGTTGCAAGTCGGCCAGATTGGTTTGATCGCCGTAGTCGGCTTCAGGATTCAGCGTATGCGAAGGAAGCTTGCCATAGATTTTTTCCAGTGCCTTTTGGCTGCGGTACGCGCTGTTTCGGCCCAGGTAACTTTTCAAATCCACACCGCCGCCGCCGCCCCGCGTGCCGAAGGTATAAACGGGAATCAAACGATTCGAATGCGAACCCCAAGCCGTGTACTTCGCCGGGTCGGCGCCCCAATGCGCGATCGGGCTGACGCCTTGCAACACGGCGGCGGTTTGAATCTCGCGGATGCGATCCGGCTCGCCCGCCAAAACCGAAGACGGGGAAAACAACGAACCGACGAGAATCGCCATGCAGCAGGCGGCGTGGAGAGATCGATGCATTGTGCTTTCGAAGTTGGATGATAGGGAAGCGGTGAGAAAACAAACGGGCGAAACCTTAGCACCGCTCGATAAATAACTGTCGCATTTGTGTAGCCATCGTCGCCAGACGGTGGGTGAGCGGTGAACCATATCTCTGGCGAGCATGGCCACGACACTAACTTTCCGCTCGATGCTTAGGTAACGCCGTTTATATAAGGATAGCTCCCAATTATCACTCGAAGTGTGCTTGCTTCCCAGTCGAAAGAGGCCAACAGCGGAATTCTTCATTAAAACTTCATAATAGTTGGCGGCGCGGCGATATGCATTCGTTGCCGATGGCTCGTTTGACGGCAAGCCGCGGGCGGCGGCGTGTTGGACAAGCGGCGGGAAGATCCTTTGCGGCGCGGCTCACCAATCGATTTTCAATTCGGGATTGGCCTGCTGCAGCGTGTTGACGCCTTCGGCCGTCACTTGAGAACCCCGCAAATAGAGCTTTTCCAAAAGAGGCAACTCAGCCAACGCCGGCAAGCCCGCATCGGTGATGTGCGCGTCGATGAGATCCAGACGCCGCAATTTTTTCAAGCCTTGCAGATTTTGCAGGCCGGCGTCCGAGATGTTGGTCGCGTTGAGCCAGAGTACGGTGAGGTTGTTGAGGCGGCGGAGAAGCACCGCTGCGTTGTCGGAGAGGTTTGCGTCCATGACTAAAAGTTCTTCGAGTTGCGTGCAGGCGGCCACCTGTGCGAACGCTTTGTCGTCGAGTGCGGTGTCGAGGAAGACCAACCTTTTGAGGCGGGGAAACGCAGCGAGTTTCGCCAGGGCGTCGGCTCGATATCCCGTTCCCGAAAACGATACTTGCACCACTTCGCCGTCGCCGAATCTGACCGTGGCGCCGAGCCGCGTTAGCTCTTCAACCAACTGTGAGGTGCGCCGAGCGCGCTCGTAGCGAACGCCCAACCAGCCGAGCGCCGCGCCCGCAATCAAAGCCATCGCGAAGAGCGTGCGTAAGCTGAAACGCCACCGCCATCTGCGGCGTTCAGGCAATGGCTCGGGTTCGCCCAGACGGGGGATGTGGTCTTCCATTGTTTTTTGCGATGAGGGCGAATTCGGGCCAGGCTGTTGGGCTTGTCTGTGCAACACTTCGTGCTGGGGTCGAGAGTATTGGCCTCAGCCGTGCTCTATTCCCATATTTCGGCGGCGCGGCCGGTTTCCGAACCAAAATCCTCAAGCCAGGGCTCGCATAGCAACGCTGGAGGCAGATATAACGAACACGGAAGCGGGAACGTCATCTCGCTCGGAAACCAGTTTTGTTGGCGTTTGTATCTGGTGAAATCATACACGGCGGTGGAAACAGCCTGGGAGTGTTAGCGTTATGTCGGATCGTGAGCGTTGGATATTATATCCGCTATTGTTTTTTTCGCTTTCCCTGGGAATCAAAACCAAATGGGACGCCGCCAACGGTCAGTCGACGTTCCAACGCGTTGTTTGTCGGGAATTGGTCGTGCAGACGCCGTTTGAAAAACCCCGGTTCGTGCTGGGTGAAAGCATGGTCGGGGGCGGCATTTTGGAGCTATTCGATAGCGACGGCAAGCGGGCCGTGACGCTCCAGTCGGGCGATGGCGGCGGTGCTATCTTGCTGGTTCGCAAAAAAGATCAAAAAGTTCTCGTTCTCGGACACGACGCGGACGTTCGGCTTTCGGGCATCATGGCCTACGACCAGAACAACGACGGGCGTTTGATACCGATCGATTCCCGACTCATTCCGTCATCCGGATGGCAATTCCTGCGTTGGCCGGCCGCGAAACCCGAAACCAAAAAGAAATCGTCCACGGAAGAGAAGAAGCCGCCGCCCGCACAGAGCAAATCGGAGCAATAGTTATTCTTGGCCGTGGAGAGCGTGGATCGATTGAACCCTGAATTGGCCGCGCGAGAAGCCCGGCTTTTTCAAAAAGCCGGGCTTCTAAATTGTACGATGGCCTTCCAATGCCATCGTGCATTGCCTCTGGGCATTTGTGTATAAACAACAGAGCAGAGGGATCATGCCCTGAGGAGTTTGCGATGAATCGACTGGCTGCATTTGCTTATGGACTTTTTGCGTACGTGTTTTTCCTAGCGGTGTTTTTGTATGTGATCGGATTCCTCGGCGGTTTTATCGTTCCCAAAACGATTAACTCCGGCCCGAAAACGCCGCTCGCCATGGCGGTTGCCGTCAACATGGCTTTGTTGGCGCTCTTCGCCGTGCAACACACCATTATGGCCCGGCGCGAGTTCAAACAATGGTGGACTCGCGTCATCCCCGCCGTTGTGGAGCGCAGCACGTTTGTATTGTTGACCTCCGCCATTCTGGCGTTGTTGTATTGGCAATGGCGGCCCATTCCCGCGACGGTTTGGAATGTTGAGGCGCCTGGAATCCGCGCCGTTTTCCATGTGTTGTTCGCGGCAGGATTCGGCTTGGTGCTCTATTCCACCTTTCTCATTGACCATTTCGAGCTGTTCGGTTTGCGGCAGGTCGTTTTGCATCTGCTGGGTAAGGAGCCCTCCACGGCGCCCTTCCAAACCCCGCTGCTCTATCGATTGGTGCGACACCCTTTGATGCTGGGATTCATCATCGCCTTTTGGGCCACGCCGAATATGACGGTCGGCCATTTGCTCTTCGCCGCCGTGACAACGGTTTATATTTTCATTGGCGTGCGTTTGGAAGAACGGGAGCTTGTCTTGCAGCATGGGGAATCGTATGAGCAGTACCGCCAGACAACGCCCATGCTGTTGCCGTTCACCAAACGCAAGCCGGTTCAATCGGCGGCTGGAAAATGATTTCAGTCGCTTTTCAGCGTCGCAAACGCCACTGCTTGCTGGAAGCACTTCGTGGTTTTGGTTTTTGTCAATTCTTCCCAGTTGGCAAAGAGCGCGTACCCCTTTTTGATGGGCGCCTTCGGGAAGTATTTCAAAGGCGCCGCCCCTCCCGCTGCGATGAGTTTCGCACACATTGCTTCGGGTAGTTTGAAGGCCAAACCAACGGGCGTGAGCGAAACGCAGATGACGCCGCCGGCGTACATCGCGGCGCCGCTAAAAAAGTGCTGGCACTCCAAATTCGCCTCTGCCGGCAAATGCCGTTGGACAAGCTGTTCCAGTTGTTCATGAAAAGGTTGGGCCATGAGGTTCTGAATTCCCCTACGAGCTTGTGCGGCGGTGTTTCAGTGGTACGATGCATTGGTCGGGATGCGGCGTTTTGAAACAGCTGCGCCGTGCTTCATCACTTTACCTTTTCTCGGGAGGCAAGTGAGATGGAAAATTATTCACGTCGCGGATTTTTGTCCAACGTCGGAGAAGGCATGCTGGTCGCCGGCATCGGTTCGACGCTTGCCGCCGAGTTGGGAATTTCGACCGCCCTGGCAAATGAGGAAACGGAAACGCTCACCTTCGGGTCGATGGAGCCGCTGGTCGACTTAATGCACCAAACGCCGGTCGAGAAACTCCAGCCGATTTTGGTCGAGAAGCTCCATCGCGGCGTCGGTCTTAAAACGCTCGTTGCCGCCGGCGCCTTGGCCAACGCTCGCAGTTTTGGCGGGCAGGACTACATCGGCTTCCACACCATGATGGCGCTCATGCCGGCTTGGCGTATTGCGAAGGAGCTGCCAAAACGCGAGCAGCCGCTGCCGATCCTCAAGGTGTTGTATCGCAACACGGCCAGGATTCAGGCGGCCGGAAGCGGCCAGCGGCTGCACCCGGTCGAGCCAGCCAAGATTACCGACAAACGCCATGCCGGCCAACGCTTGTTCAAGGAAATGAGCACCGCCGACATGCAGTCGACCGAAAGGACATTCGCGGCAATCGCACAAGGAAATCGTGCAGACACGTTCAACGCCTTGCAGCATATCGTTCAAGATGCGCCGGACGTACACCGCGTGACTCTTGCCTGGCGCGCATGGGAAGTGATGCAACTCACGGGCTACGAACACGCCCACACCCTGCTTCGGCAGTCGGTGCGGTATTGTGTTGAAAAAGAACAAGATCGTCTGAAACGCAAAAAGCCCGAACCGGCTCTTCGTAAATTGACGCCGCGATTGTTGGATGAATACAAACTGCTCGGCCGGAAAATCGGCTCGCGAAAAGCTGAGTCGGCTTGGATCGAACAGTTAGCGCAGACATTCTTCGCCGCCACCCGCGAGCAGGCCGCCGAAGCGGCGGCGGCAGCGCTGGCGGAAGGTTTTTCGCCCGAAGATATCGGTGAAGCGATGTCGCTGGCGGGCAACTTGCTTGTGTTGCATGATCCTGGCCGTCTGGAGAAATGGGCCTCCGATGAAAAACCCAAGGACAGCGTGCACGGCGCCAGCGTTGGAGTTCACGCCTCGGACGCCGCGAATGCGTGGCGAAATATCTCCCGCGTTACGAATCATCGCAACCAGGTTTGCAGTTTGATTGTCGGCGCTTGGCACACGGCCGGGCAAACCGGCTACACAACCGACGCGCCGTTTGCATTTGACGTTGCCGCAATCGAGTCGCGGAAACTAGACGCCGCCGGCCTCATGGCGGAGTTGAACGCGGCTGTTCAATCGAAAGATCAGGCCAAGGCAATGGCGGTCGTCAAGAGTTGGGAGACGGCCGGGCATCCTTCAAAGCCGATTTTTGATTGCCTGCGGAGTTACGCGGTGAGTGAAGACGGCGCCTTGCATGCCGAAAAATACTTCCGCACCGTCGTGGAGGAATTTCCGACCACGCGCGAGGAGTTCCGCTGGCGGCACCTGATTGGTCTGGCTCGCGTGTCGGCCAGCGAATACGGTTGGCCGGCGCCCGGTCGCGATCAGGCAAGAGAATTGTTGCGGGTGTAGCTCCGGGCCAAGCTGTTAAACGAGCACCTTTTGCAGGGCTCCGCCTGCTCAGAAGCCGCCCCGTCAAATCCTCTATGGAGCGAAACGCGTCCAAATCTCGCGGTTTACCGCTTCTACCGAATTCCGGATAGAAAATTGCGCTATTAACGCAGGCGGTCGGCTATACTCGGTAAATTCTCAATTCTCGGTCTCTTTCGCTCACGGCCTCGGAACCAGCATGTGTGTTCGAGCTCTTCGCCCGTGGAGCGGTCGATCATTGCACCCCATCAAAGGAATAGACAACATGCGTAACGGTTCTTTATTCGGCTCATTGGCGATTTCACTGGTTTTTGTTCTGGCGACCGTCCACGCACAGACCGCGCCGAAAATGAAGATGACCACCCCCATCCCGCCGGGCGTCGCGACGCCGAACTCCGTCGAAACGCGCCTAGGAACATTGAGGTTCACCGACGGCTTCCCCGATAATGCAACCGTCAAAAAAGTGTTGGACAACCTCGATTTCCAGCGGGGCGTGCAATCTGTTCTGACCTCCATTCCAGCTGCGTCGCTGCATGCCATGCGTGAAGGAATTCGCGCCTTCGGCCCCGACAACACATCTGCGGTTATCTTTGAGCAACTGATGGACTCCAAGGCCCTGTTCCTCACCGCTAACACGGACTCCATTTACTGCATGATGTGGCTGGATGTGAAAAACGGTCCGATGGTCATCGAGACGCCCCCAAACGTGCTTGGTTTTATTTACGATGCTTGGTTTCACTATGTGGTCGACTTCGGCAACGCGGGTCCTGATAAGGGCCAGGGCGGCAAGTTTCTCATTTTGCCTCCCGGCTACGATGGCGCCGTTCCCGCCGGCTACCACGTTGCTCGTACTCGCACTTTCGGCAACTGGGTCGTTTGGCGCGGGTTCCAAGTAGACGGCGACCCTCGGCCCGCGGTTGCGGCGACCAAAAAGCTGTTTCGCGCGTATCCTTTGGCGAGTAAGAACCATCCACCCAAGATGAAATTCTCCAACGCCTCGGGCATTGCCTTCAACACCCTGCATTCAATGGACTACGCCTTTTTTGAGGAAGTGAACGCGGTTGTCCAGTATGAGCCCGCCGATGCGATGGACCCAGAAACCCTGGGCGCCCTGGCCTCCATCGGGATTCAAAAAGGCAAGCCGTTCGCGCCAGATGCGCGCATGAGGAAAATTCTAGCGGAGGCCGCGAATGTCGGCACGGCCACGGCGCGCGCCCTAACCTTCCGCTACCCGGACAAAATCCAGCGGTACTACCCGAACAGTGCGTGGGGAACCGCCTTCGTTGGCGGCAACCACGAATTTCTTGACGGCGGAGCGCGAATACTCAATGGGCGGACCTTCATGCTCTTTTACGCCACGGGCATCACGCCGGCCATGGCCAAAAAAATGCCCGCGGGCGTAGGATCACAATACGCCGCCGCTTTTGTTGATTCCCATGACAACGCGTTCGACGGCGCCAAGACTTACCGCCTGCATTTGCCTCCCAGCATTCCCGCGAAGGATTTTTGGTCGATCGTGGCGTACGACAACCAAACCCGCTCGATGTTACAAACCGACCAGCAATTCCCGAGTCTTGGCAGCCAAAAGAAAGGCATCGTGATCAACCCAGACACCTCGGTCGACATCTATTTCGGCCCCCAGGCGCCAAAAGGCAAGGAGAGCAACTGGATCCAAACCGTCCCCGGCAAAGGTTGGAACACCATTCTTCGCCTCTACGGCCCCCTGGAGTCGTGGTTTGACAAAACCTGGCAGCCGGGAGAAATTGAACGGGTCCGTTAAACATCGGGCGGGAAATTACCGCTGCACGACGGCCTTCCAAGGCCATCGTACAAGCAAAGTCGGACAACTAATTCTCGAACGATCCTTACCAATTCAAACATTCGACAAAAGAAAGAGAGACCTTCGATGAAATACCTTGTGGGCGCCCTGCTCGTTTGCGCAACCATGATCTGCGGCGAGAGAACTACATCCGCCGCCGATCAAGCGGCCGACAGGGCCGCGATTGAAAAGGCGATCGAATCGTACACCGCCGCATTCAACGCTCATGATGCGCAGGCGCTGGCGGCGCGGTGGTCGCCCGATGCGGTTTATATCAACCCGCTCACGGGAAGTCAGGTCGAGGGACGGGAAGCGATCGAGAAAGAGTTCGAAGCCATTCTCTCGGAACTGAAGGAGACCAAGTTGGCCGTGGAGGTGCAATCGATTCAGTTCATTTCTCCCGGCGTCGCGGTGGAAAACGGCGTCGCCAAATTGATCACCGCCGATGGCCAGCCGCAAGAAAGCACCTACACCGCGATTCATGTCAAACGCGATGGCCAGTGGCTTTTGGACCGCGTCACGGAAGAAGATGTCCCGGTTGTTTCGTCGCACTACGAGCAACTCAAACAATTGGAGTGGATGATCGGCCACTGGGTCGACGCCGACGACCAAGCCCGCATCGAGACGACCTGCGAGTGGACCCGAAACAAAAACTTCATCACGCGGTCGTTTACCGTCTCGATTCAAAACCGAATCGATTTGGCCGGCATGCAGGTCATCGGCTGGGACCCGGCAGCCAAGCAAATTCGCTCTTGGGTGTTCGATTCAGACGGCGGCTTCGCCGAAGGACGTTGGACCAAGAAAGAGAATCATTGGTATGTTACCGTGACGGGAACATTGCCCGACGGAGGGAGCGCGTCGTCGGTGAACATTATCTCGTACGTTGACGACAACCAATTCAAATGGCAATCGGTGAGCCGCACCGTCGATGGCGGACTCCTGCCCAATATCGACGAAGTGGTCGTGGTTCGAGCCCCAGACGCCGAGTGATTCAAACAAACCCCAACCGAACTCACGAAAAAACGAAATCACGCTAAGACGGACCATTTCATGAACAAGCTCGCATATTTTCTCATCGCATTCTCAATCGTTATTTTTGTATCTTCAAACGACGTTCAAGCCCGTGGCGGCCGTGGCGGAGGAGGCGGTGGTCGTGGCGGAGGAGGCGGTGGCCGTGGCGGTTTCAGCGGTGGGGGCGGCAGTCGGGGTGGAGGTGGTTTCAGTGGCGGCGGCCATTCGCGTTCGGCGCCTAGCCGCACTCCGTCTGTTAGCCGTCCCTCGGCAAGGCCGGCCCATCGCCCCAGCAGTCCTCGCCCCAGCAGTCCCGCGGCGCGACCCGGCGCGGGAACACGACCCAGTGTTGGCGGACGGCCAAGTAACCCAGTAGCGCGACCCGGAGCGGGAACAAGACCCAGTGTTGGCGGACGCCCCAGCAATCCCGCAACGCGCCCCGGAGCGGGAACACGGCCCAGCGTTGGCGGACGGCCATCGCAAGGGCAATTGCAAAACTTCTTGGATCCTTCCCGGCCCTCAACAGGAAGGCCGGGAACGCTTCCCGCAACACGGCCCGGCGCCGGCGGAGCGGCGTCTGAATTTCTGAAAAACCGACCCGCGACGGGCCAATTGCCCAACGCCGGCCAACGCCCCGCCCAACTTCCCGCTCAGCGGCCAGGGCTGCGTCCTGGCATTGATCCTGTTCGCCCCCGACCGGGTGACTTGGTGGGAAATCGTCCCGACCGAATCGCTAATCGCGAGGAGCGATTGGGGAGCCGCCAGGGCCGTCGCGATGAAGTGCGCAACCAGTTTCATAATTATCATCCACGTCATGACTTTTGGAAAGGCCACCCCAACTGGGCGCGATGGCGTTGGAATCGTCCTTATCGCTGGGCCACTTGGGGGCTAGTGACTGGTTGGCTCCCGTGGGGCTGGAGCGAGCCGGTGTCCTACAGCTATGGCGAGAACGTTTATTATGAAGGCGACACCGTTTACTACGGGGAGAACGCCGTCGCCTCGGCCGACGAATACGCCCAACAGGCGCAGGCCATTGCCGCCAGCGCTCCCGAAGTGGACGACGCCGTTGACTGGATGCCGCTGGGCGTGTTCGCCGTAACGCAAGATGGCGAGAAATCGGGGCCGCCTCCAACGTTATTCCTGCAGTTGGCCGTCAACAAACAGGGCATCATCGCGGGAACGTTCCAGAACACGGCCACTGAAAAATCGGAGCCCATCGAGGGAATGATCGATCAGAAAAGCCAGCGTTCCGCCTGGGGCGTCGCCGGCAAGCAATGGCCGATCATGGAAACGGGCATCTCGAACCTAACGCAAGACACCACGCCCGTATTGCTGCATTTCGAGGACGGCCAAACGCAGCAATGGCTTCTCGTCCGATTGGAAGAACCCAAGGAAGAAGTCGCGCCGAAATGATTTTTACAATGGGTTGCTAATAGAAAGCGGTCGATCATGCGCCAAACCTTTGTTTCTCAACTTCGATGGGTCTTTTGCGTTGCCGCCGGGCTCCTGTTTGTTGCTGGCGGCGCCATGCAATCCGCACAGGCGCAACTCGCGCTTGTGGGCGCCGCGAAGGTCGACATAACTCCGAAACAGCGGGTGCGCATGTATGGATACGGCTCGCGAATCACGGAATCGGAGGGGATCGCGGGCCGCTTGAAAGCGAAAGCCCTGGCGATTGGCGGCGAGAAAGGGGAAGAACTCGCAGTTCTGCTAACCGTCGATAGCGGCGATGTGCCCGGCGAATTGCGAGCGGAAGTCCTCCGCCGCGTGCAGTCTAAAACACCGTTGAAGCCGGAGCGGTTCATGTTATGCAACTCCCACAACCACTCCTGCCCCGACCTGACGGGCACGGCTTCGATGACTGCCGCCCAGAGCGAGCGTATTACAGCATACGCGCGGCGGCTTACCGATCTTTTAGAGAAAGTGGTGCTGGACGCAATCACGGCGCGCCGGCCGGGGCGTCTTTCCTGGACGCGAGGCACGGTCGGTTTTGCCACCAACCGGCGAGTTTTGAAGGACGGCGGATGGACCGGGTTTGGCTGCGTTGGCGGCGCACTGGCCGACCACTCGCTGCCGCTGTTGCGAGTGGTCGACGAGAACGATCAGTTGATCGCGTTGGTCGTGAACTATGCCTGCCACAACACGACCCTGCGCGGCAACTTCAAACAAATTCACGGCGACTGGGCGGCCAGCGCCCAAGAGTTTATTGAGGCCGATCATCCCGGCGCGGTGGCCTTGGTGACCATCGGCTGCGGCGGCGATTCCGACCCTTGCCCGCACGGCACGGTCAAGTTGTGCGAGCAACACGGGCGGGCGATGGCCGACGAAGTGAAACGATTGTTGCAAGGCAAGTTTACGCCGATCACACCGGAGCTTGTTGCGCGTAGTCGGCCACTCGAAGTCGCTTGCCACGAACCGCCCGCGCTCGATGAACTAAGAAAACGCGTCGGCCAGTCGTGGGCCTTGGGGCGGGTGCTGGCCGAACTCGAACGTGGCCAGAAGCCGGCGAAAACGAGAACGGTGCAAATCGCGACGTGGGTTTTTGGCGATGACCTGGCGATGGTCTTTCTGTCGGATGAACCCGGCGTCGATTACGCATTGCGCATCAAAAGCGAGCTAGACGGCAGTCGATTGTGGATCAACGCCTACACCAATGAAATCACTTATTACATCGCCTCCAAGCGTGTTTTGAATGAAGGCGGCTACGAAGCTCGCAACTCACTGAGCAACACGATTTCCTACGGAATTCCTGAACGCGTACAACCGCCGATCGAGGATCGGATCGTCGAACGCGTTCGGTCGCTCTTGCCGGACGGATTTGCCGCCGACTAAACGGCTACCGAGCATCGTTCGCTGCAAGAGTCTCTTGCCGCGAGGCGAAATCAGCCACCGTTGCGATCAACTTCTGGCGGTCAATCGGCTTGGTGAGGAAGTCATCGCAACCGGCGTTGAGGCACTTCTCTCGATCACCGGCCATCGCATGAGCGGTCAGGGCGAGAATCGGGCCGGAGTGCCCTTCGTTTCGCAATCGGCGCGTGGCCGCGTAGCCGTCGAGCACCGGCATTTGCATGTCCATCAAGATCACATCGAAAGGGTGTTCCTCCGCGCGAGCGGCGGCGGCGAGATCGAAGGCAATCTGCCCGTTGTCAGCCAGCGTGACCTCCGCGCCCTCCTGCTTCAAGATGAAGCCAATCAGCCGTTGATTATCGGGCCCGTCTTCGGCCAGCAACACCCGACGATCGCGCAGCGGAGTTTCGGTTTCGTGGTCTAACGAATGTTTTGTAACCACTTTGTTACAAGCCGGTGGAACGGCGTCGCGAATCTGTCGTACGTCCTCCAGCGGGCCCGTGGCAACCGTGACCGAAAAAGTGCTTCCCTCGCCGACCGTACTGGATATGGAAACCTTGCCGCCGAGGAGTTCCGCCATGCGTTTGCTGATCGTGAGCCCCAAGCCGGTTCCGCCAAACCGCCGAGTTGTTGAGTTGTCGGCTTGCGTGAACGGCTGGAAGAGCTTTTCGATTTTTTCCTCGGCGATCCCGATTCCGGTGTCGATCACGTCGAATTGCAGTTTCGGCTCCGCGCCCGGAGCGTTCAGCAAGTGAGCAACAATCAGAACCGAGCCCGTTTCGGTGAACTTGATCGCATTACCAACGAGGTTGATGAGAATCTGCCGCAGCCGAGTGGGATCGCTCTGGATCGTTTCAGGAAGAGCGTCGTCGAAATGAACTTTCAACTGCAAACCCTTGGCCGACGCCCGTACTCTCATCAACGACGATACGTCGGCCGCAATTTCATGAGGGGAGCATTCGATTTGTTCGACTTCGATCTTCCCGGCTTCAATTTTGGATAAATCGAGAATGTCGTTGATGAGGTTGATCAGATACTCGCCGTTCTCTTTCACGGTCAGGGCGGCGGCGATGTCTTCTGGTTCAACCAAACTGCCGAGCAGAATATCGGTGAAGCCGAGAATGGCGGTCATTGGCGTGCGAATTTCATGGCTCATGTTCGCCAGAAACTCACTCTTCGCCCGTGTCGCCAACTCAGCGTTGGCGAGAGCATCTTCGAGTTGCTGTTTACTCTCATACAGGTCGCGGCTCTTCTGTTCCAAGAGGTGCTCGGCCTGCTTTCGAGCCTCCCGCTCCCGCTCCCAACGGCTTAGTACGCCATCTAACCCTGGCATGACGGCGTCTCGCATTTCTGCCATAGTACGAACACTTCGCCGTTGTCGGTTGGCCGGCGTTCGATCTCGATTGATTCGCCATAGTGCTCGATCGTGTTCTCGATAAGGCCGTGCGCCAAATCTGCGAAGGGTCGCTCCGATTCGTAAACCACTTCCAACCCGTGTTCGCCGACTCTCCTGGTGTGGAATCGCGGCAGTTCGGCGTCGGGGTACAGTTTGCGAACTTCGACGTGAACGTATCCGTCGATCTGCTCGAAAAAACCGAACGCATCTTCAACGGCGTCGAAAAACGCCGGATACTTGGCGACGAACTGTTTTCCCAGGTGTTTGCCAAAGGCGTGAATCAAGCTGGGAACCGCGGTGTCGGTTCGTCTCGACAATTCCACAACCAGCGATACCAGTTCGTTGTGGTCGTACGTGCCGACCGAAGTATAGACGCCTTTCGAGGGCAGTGAGATCGCGCCGAACAACTCGTCGACTAACTCCGGCGAGAATGTCTCCTCCAGCATCTCGACGAACTCGGTAAACACGACCCCTTTCATGTTTCTGTTCCTTGCGGTTCGGTGTTGGTTTTTGTGGGTTGGGTTCGATTTCGCGCCCAAGAGCATTCAAAATGCCGCTTGAAAACATAGGTTGCGTATGAGTGGCGGGCGTGGCGGGAAATCTTGACGGCAAAAGCAGACACCCGGCCGATACACAAAAAAAGGCAATACCCCTACAGCCCGCACAGCCGAACCCGCCAGGCGAGCGGCGGAAAATAACTTACCCGCACGCAACGGGCGTCCGTGAGTTTTTTTGGGTTCCCACCCACGCGAGAATGACCGTTTGCTGATTCACTCGCTTGCGCTTCGTGCTTGTATTAGGTAAATTTTCATCTGTCGCTCGCCTTATGAGATCCCCGCCAAACCGGAGGCTTGCCGGCATCTGAAAAACACGGAATAGATCTTGGATTGGCCCTAATGTACTGGTTCAGCGTGACGTTGAGTTTTGGTGAATCGCTAGTCGTGAGTAACAAAGCGGACTAAAGGCAGTATTTCTGGGTTGCGTTTTTCGCATTTAGGCCAAAAGCAAGGGACTTTGATTCAAT
>JAJRWU010000134.1 GCA_024276655.1 Planctomycetota bacterium | reverse complement strand
TCTCAGTTCACGACATTACCATTTGCGGCAACGCCACGAGATTTTGAAATCGTGGCGCAAGAAAACGTTCTCCAGAAACAGTTTGACCCTGGGGACGGGTTCGAGCACTGGGTGTACATTGGCCGCTGCGGTCCAGACATGCGATTCTCGCTGACGTCGCTTCTAACAGCCTTTCGAATGTTCCGGGAGACGAATCCTGCCCGCGCAGCCTCGATCAAAATGCACTTCATTGGCACCGATTATGCTTCAGGGGACCGCGCCCGGTACTGGGTCGAACCGATTGCCAGCGCACTTGGAATCGGTGACCACGTCGTCGAAATGCCACACCGTATTGGATATTTCGAACTCTTACGCTGTTTGCAACAAGCTCACGCCTTAGTCGTACCAGGATCTGATGACCCTAGATACACGGCGTCAAAACTGTACCCATACATTTCTGCAAAACGCCCGCTATTGACGGTCTTTCACGAGGATAGCTCCGTCAATCAGATTATGCAAAGCACGAACGCGGGCGTAAATGTCTCATTCGGCGGCGGCG
This sequence comes from Planctomycetota bacterium, assembly GCA_024276655.1. Classification (GTDB taxonomy): domain Bacteria; phylum Planctomycetota; class Planctomycetia; order Pirellulales; family Pirellulaceae; genus SZUA-33. The sequence continues at coordinate 40,295 of JAJRWU010000134.1, read as the reverse complement.
ACAGCATCCAGAATGTTGCGAGTCGTATCGCATCGCTGTGGTTTGATTGCTCTGCCTTTACTCGCGAAGTCGAAACCGACTGGGACGCCTTTGAACCATTTACGGCACAGGAAATGACAAGGACTTTGGCACAGATATTTGACAAGGTTTCTGGTAAGGCGACGTCGTGAAGAAACTAGCAATCGTCACCACCCACCCGATTCAGTACAACGCGCCTTGGTTTCGCTTATTGAGCGAAGAACCGGGTGTTGATCTTCGCGTATTCTACACTTGGCATGCGGGAGAGCTGTCGGCGGTTGATCCGGGGTTTGGTCAGACGATTGCCTGGGACATCCCGTTGCTCGATGGGTACGACAATGAACTAGTTGCCCCATCGTCCGACGTACGAAAAAGAACGTTCTGGAACATGGACTCGCCTGGATTGACGAAGCGAATCCATCAATGGGCCCCGGATACGATATTGGTTATTGGTTGGAATTACCGCGCTCACGTAAGTTGCATGCGTTACTTTCACGGTCGTATTCCCGTCTGGTTTCGCGGTGATTCCACACTGCTCGACTCTAGTAGCGGTTGGAAAGCAGCGGTGCGGACGCTCGTCCTTCACCACGTCTATTCCAAAATAGATATCGCCTTGGCTGTCGGCTCGAATAACCGCGACTATTTTCGGATGTGCGGTGTTGCTAATAACCAGATAAAAATTGTACCGCACGCAATCGACAACCAGCGTTTCGAATCGGCTGAGCACGACGCCGTCGCTACCGCGGAACGCGCCACATTGGGAATATCGCCGCACGAAATAATTATACTGTTTGCTGGGAAATTGGAACCGAAGAAGGCTCCGATGGACTTGGTGCGTGCGTACAAACAAGCAACATTGGCGCGGTCAGACTTACGTCTGATGATAGTCGGCGCGGGCGAATTGGAGTCAGAGGTTCGGCGGGAGTTGCCCGCGAATTGTGTCGAACTGCGTCTTCCGTTTCAGAATCAAACTCGAATGCCAAGTGTCTATCGACTCGGAGACATCACCTGTTTGCCATCGCGTTACAATGAAACTTGGGGCCTTTGCTTGAACGAGTCGATGGCGTCGGGGCGCGCGGTAATCGCCAGCGACCGCGTCGGCGCCTGCCGCGACCTTATTAATGATAAAACGGGTTGGTCCTTCCGTGCTCGAGACGTCGGCGCCTTACGCGACACGCTGGTCAATTTGCCCGACCGGCGAAAGCTTCTCGCAATGGGCGCTGAAAGCCAAGAGTTTATCAAAGCCTGGTCGTTTGAGGGCATCGTGAAGGAGATCGTTCGCCTCGCAATTCAAGGCGCCGAACGCAGGCCCCCAAAAGCAGCGATCCTGTCATGACATTGAAAACCTTAGCAACCCATTATCGCTTTAAGGTCGTTCTGGCCGTGGTGTTGTTGGGATTCGGCGTCAGCTACTCCTATTGGCTTCCTTGGATCGCAATGCCGGTGGTCTGTTGCCAGACCGCGCCGCGACCGGTAGATATTGTCGTAGCCAATGGCTACGGCGCGATGGATTTCGCCACCGACATGGCTCAGAGACGACAATACGACCACTTCTTGCTTGTGCAATCAGCGCCCAACCGTACGGTTGCAATAGGCGTCGCGGATGATCCTCTCGTGGTTTCCAAACGCAATCTTTTGCGGCGAGGAATTGCCGAGGAGCGAATTGAAGTAATTCCGGGTAGTGCTCGCAATCGATGGGAAGCCGCCCGGCAGCTTCAGGCATGGCTGAGGCGAAACCCAACGCGGCGTGTCCACATCCTATGTGATGAGTGGGGAAGCAAATCCGAACGGGTCATGTTGGATCGTACGCTGGAAGCGGGCGTCGCGGCGCGTATTACCGTGCAAGGCGTGCCAGACCCTCGCTACGATACGAGCACCTGGTGGCGATCACGACGCAGCCTTCACGCGATGTATGCCGGATACGTTAGCCTCTTCTATACGATGGCTGTCGGTGAACCGGAACACTTGCCAGCTTATTTGTCGGCCGACGAATACGCATTTCGATTTCTAAATGAAGCAAGAAGTAAATTTGGGGGTGAGCCAACGCGACGCTCAGGACGAATAGGCGACCTAAAGCAAGCAGACATTCAGTCTGCGGAGTCGAGCAAATAAGTGGGCCGAGCAATTCTGTGGGGCCTGGCTGTTACGTTCGTGTTGGGCGTCGGTGTTTGGGCGTTTTCCGAGTCCGTATTGCCTCCCATCGGCAACTGGCTCGACGCCAGCAACCCGAGGTTCCCGTCGACCCATGTGTTGGCTCTCCCGGGCGGCAACAACACGCGCGTATTCGCGGCCGCGGCGCTGATCAACCACGGACTTTGCCAGCAGGCGGTAGTGATCGAAAACGAAGCGGCGCCCGACGTAACAGCCGGCGATGCATTGCCTTCGCATGAGATCGCCCGCCGCGTATTGGTAAAACGCGGCGTGCATGCCGAGAACATCCGACTCATTCGCGGCAGTAGCAACAGCACGAAAACGGATGCAATCATCGCAAGGCAGATTTGGCGGGAAACTCCCAACGCGACTTTGATGGTCGTTACAAATAAATTCCATGTACGCCGAGCGAAGTTGGCGTTCCGATCACAATTGAGTGAGGAGTTGTTCGCGCGTGTTTCGTTCATCGGGACACCCGACGACCGGTTTTCACTAGATTCCTGGTGGCGCACCGAAGCAGGCTTTCAAACCGTAACGAGTGAGTACCTCAAACTCATCTTCTACGCGGTGAGAGAAGCACGAAACACAGTATTGGCGGCAACGCTCTTAATTGCCGCCGTTTTGGCGGGCGTTTGGCGCCAGTGGGCGTCCAGACACAAACGAACAACAACGGCGGAGGGACTTTCTTGACTCTTGGAATGCTTCTGCTCTTGGTTGCGGGTCTACTCGGATGGTGTGGCGTTCCTCCAGAGATCACGGTGCCAATTATTTCCGCATGGTGTTTGTGGTACGTCTCGACGGAGTTAGGTCGCGAATTACCCGTGATACCCATCGCGGTGTTGATCGCCTGTCTGCAATTATTGGTCGCGCCACTTTACAGCTACTACGCCCCGCCGGTCTTCGAGCGGTATGTGATGGCCGTGGACAAAGCCGTTTTCTTTCAATTCGCCGTTCCGGCAACATGTGCGTTTTTGCTGGCCCTCGTGGCAAGCGCCCGTCAATTCCCAAGCTTGAAAGAATTTCGAAGCAAGCTTGACGGTCCTGACGTCTATCAATGGGGTTTGTTGTTAATCTTCCTTGGATTTTTGTCGGGATTCATCGGCGCGCGTGGTCCCGATTCATTGGGTTTTGCATTCTTCCTTGGAACCGAGTTGAAGTTCGTCGGCGCCCTCTATTGTTACTACAACCGAAAGGACCGAAACCAAATCGTGTTTGTAGTGGTCGTAGGCCTTGCGATTCTCTCGGCGCTTACCAACGCGATGTTCCATCAATTGCTCCTGTGGGGCGCGGTTTTCTTTGGACTTGCCTTATCCCGTTTGAATAGGCGACTCCCACCGAGTGTGGTCGGGTTGTGGATTGTTTGTGGATTGGCGGCGGTAGTATGGTTAGATTCCTATAAAAGCGTCTATCGCGAACGCCGCCACGATCATCCCGAGGAATATGTTTCTGAAACCGTTTCGGCCATGATCACGGGTAAGCAGGTCGCGGAAAAACGAGCATCCCAGAAGGTTGTGAATGTCCGTTTGAATCAAGGCTGGATTTTATCGAATGTGATGCGACACGTGCCCGCACATGAACCGTTTGCGCACGGACAAACGATCGTCACGGCCTGCATCGACGCAGTGCTTCCCCGATTTCTCGCGCCCAATAAGTCGGTTGCCGGCGGTCGCGCCGCATTCCGCCGCTTCACGGGGCTCAAGATTAGCAACTCGACGTCGATGGGAATCGGCGTTCACGGCGATGCCTATGCAAACTTCGGCGTGATCGGCGGAGTTCTCACGATGGGCGTCTACGGCGTTCTTTTGGCGGCTGTTTACTCCGGTCTCATGCGGCACGCGGTGCGGTATCCCCTTTTCTTATTTTGGATTCCACTTGTTTTTTCGCAGGCGATTAAGGTGGAAACCGAGTTTTCGGTCGTGTTGAATCATTTGATGAAGGCCAGCATATTTTCATTGGTGGGCTTCTACTTATTACGTGCCTATGTTCACGTCGGCGCGCGACGCAGCCGGACGCCTCAACGCCGCGTCGCGCGAATCAAGAGAGTCGATGCCAACTAAGAAGCTGTTAATCGCTGTTGACTGGTATGCGCCGGGCTATCGTGCTGGAGGTCCGATCAGTTCGTGCGTCAACCTTGCACGTACGCTCGCGCCACACGCGACGGTTGGCGTTTGGACGTCGGATCGTGATCTTGGAGAAAAGACGCCTTACGATGGCGTGCAAAGGAATGTGTGGCGAGCGCAAGAGACCGGCGAGGTGGCCTTTTACGCAAGCCCCGATCGCCGGACGCTACGTGGATTCCTAGCGGCCGTAAAAGAGTTTCGCCCAGATTGTGTGTACTTAAACGGAATGTTCTCTTGGCCTTGCGCTCTCGGTCCGCTAACCCTGAAAGCAAGGCGAAAGCTGCAGCCGGAGGTTGTACTTGCGCCGCGGGGCATGCTCAAGGAATCGGCGATCTCCCGACGAGCATGGAAAAAACGACCAACCCTAGCCGTTCTACGGGCCTTGAGAATGGCCAGCCAGATAAAATTTCACGCGACCTCCGATTCAGAAGCCGCCGAGGTTCGGCGCCATTTTGGCGACGCGGCGAGTGTGTACATCGCGGGAAACATTCCCATGTGTCCGCCTAAGTCACTCTCTTCTCACGCCAAACGCAAATCGCGATTACGAATGACTTTGGTCGGACGGGTTCATCCGACCAAGAATATTGATTTCCTACTCAATGCCATGCGCGGCGTTGCCGCGAAGTGCGACTTGTTGATCATCGGTCCGTCCGAGGAACATCGGTATCAGAAGCATTGTGAGTCGCTTGCCGCGAAGCTGCCAGAAAACATTCAAGTGAAATTTTCTGGTTCACTTCCTCCGGAGGCAACACGCGCGCATGTCGCGGCAAGCGACTTGTTCGCGCTTCCCACGCTGGGCGAAAATTTTGGACATGCCATTTTCGAGGCGTTATCGCTCGGCGCGCCGATTCTCATCAGCGACCAAACAATTTGGCGACACCTTGCAACAAAAGAGGCCGGGTGGGATCTCCCTCTTTCCAGGCCGCAACGCTTTACCGAGGTCATCAACGCGGTTGCCGCAATGAACAACCAAGAACACGACCGCCTGCGGCGCGGGGCTCATCGATTCGCGTGCGAGTACTTCAGGCAATCCGACTTCGTCCCCGAATATTTACGGCTGTTTGGGATCACGGAATCAAAAACGATTGAGCAATCAACTCGGACCAGTGAGTGTTAGTCATCCCATTGTGGCCGCGGCGCGACAGAAAGAATTAATTCGTGATTATACTTGGAATTAACGCATATCATGGCGATTCCTCAGCCGCGATCGTGGTGGACGGGCGCCTTCTCGCGGCGGTTGAGGAAGAACGCTTCAACCGTATCAAACATTGGGCCGGATTCCCCTCTGCTTCGATTCGCTACGTTCTCCAAGAGGCGGGAGTGACGCTTGCTGACGTCGATCACGTTGCGTTATCGTTCGACCCCAAGGCGAATTTGGGCCGCAAAGCACTTTTCACTCTCATCAATCGACCATCCATCCGTTCCCTGGCGGACCGACTTCAGCGTCAGGGGAAAACACTCTCATTACGCGCCCAATTGGCTGCGGCTTGCCAAGTGGACGAGGCTGTGGTGCGAGCCACGGTTCACCATGTGCAACATCACGATGCGCACATGGCATGCGGGTTTTTTCTTAGCCCCTTTGACCGTTCCGCCATTTTGTCGATCGACGGAATGGGGGATTTTGTCAGCACCGTGTCGGCCGTAGGCAACGGAACTTCCATCCAAAAACTAGGTGAAGTGTTTTACCCTCATTCTCTCGGGTTTTTATACAACGCGGTCACAATTTATTTGGGATTCCCACACTACGGCGACGAATACAAGGTGATGGGCTTGGCGCCCTATGGCGAGCCGGAGTATCTGGAAGAATTTCGTCGTATCATTTTTCCCAAAGGTGATTCTTTTGAACTAAATCTGGACTTTTTTACGCACCCCCGAAACGGCATCAGTATGAGTTGGGATGAAGGCAGCCCTTGCGTCGACGCATTCCACAGTCCGCTACTAGAAGAACGGCTAGGACCAGCTCGGAAGCCATGTGAAGAAGTCACGAAGAAACACGAGAACATTGCTTCTAGCTTGCAGCGCGTCACCGAGGAAATAATTTTTCATCAACTAAGGAAATTGCACGAACAAACACAATTGAACCAGTTGGTCTTGGTTGGCGGATGTGCGATGAACAGCGTTGCTAATGGGAAAGTGACGCAAGAGACGCCCTTCCAACATCTCTATGTACCCGTTGGCGCGGCTGACAATGGCGCCGCTTTTGGCGCCGCGTTTCATGTATTCCACCAATCGCTGAAACAGCCACGCTCGTTCGTGCTTGAACACGGCGCATGGGGGCCGGGCATTGATGACGATGAGTGCGAACAAGCCGTTCGGGCGATTGAACAACGGACCAATACAACAGATTCCGAGTTGGCGTCGGTCAGGGTGAGCCGCCGCCGCCACGATGAGCTATTAGACCACGCCGTCGATGCTATCTGCGACGGGAAGGTGGTCGGTTGGTTTCAGGGTCGAATGGAATTCGGCGCTCGTGCTCTCGGTAATCGATCGCTACTGGCCGATCCTCGAAGAACCGACATGAGAGATATTATCAATCTAAAAATCAAGTTCCGAGAAAAATTTCGCCCGTTTGCTCCTAGCATTCTGGAGGAGTACGTATCGGAGTATTTTGAGATCGACGAACCCTCGCCGTTCATGGAGCGAGTTTTGCCGATCCGCGAAGAGAAACGTGCGGTTATTCCAGCGGTCACGCATTTCGATGGATCGGGCCGATTGCAAACCGTCTCGCGTCGAACGTCGCCCCTATACTGGGATCTGATTGATCGATTTCGGCAATGCACCGGCGTACCCATTTTATTGAACACTTCGCTGAACGAAAACGAACCGATCGTGCGAACGCCGGCTGAAGCGGTGTCCGTGTTTGACAGAACGGCCATGGATTTAATAGTCGTCGGGAACTGGGTTGCCGAACGGTGTTGAACATCTGGCTCACTAGATTGATGTAACAATGGACATCTCCGCAAAAAGCGTCAGCACTGCTCGAAGCCTCAAGCAGGCGATTCAGAACAAAACGGCGCGCATTGGCGTGGTGGGCCTAGGCTACGTGGGCTTGCCGCTGATTCGCGCCTTTAATGAGGCGGGTTTCGCTACGATCGGTTTTGATGTCGACCAAAAGAAAATCGACATGCTCCGAGCGGGTGAGTCGTATATCGGTCATTTTTCCTCGGCGTGGATTGCCGCCCGCGTCGAATCTGGCGAGTTTCGCCCCACCGCCAACATGGACGAACTCGCCGAAGCCGACGCTATCTTGATCTGCGTGCCCACGCCTTTGTCGGACAGCCGCGATCCTGATCTCAAATATGTGGAGGCCACCGCCCGTTCGATTGCGAAAACGCTTCGTCCCGAGCAGCTCATCGTGCTAGAGAGCACGACCTACCCCGGCACCACGCGCGATATTCTGGCGCCCATCCTGGAACAGAGCGGCCTCAAATTGGGGGAGGATTTTTTCCTGGCGTATAGTCCCGAACGCGAAGACCCGGGAAATCCCGATTTTTCCGCCGATCGCATTCCCAAGGTGGTTGGCGGCATGGACCCCGCAAGCTTGGAACTGGCGGAGGCGTTATATAGCCAAGCGGTGGTCAAAACCGTGCCGGTATCGAATTGCGAAATCGCGGAGGCGTGCAAGATTTTGGAGAACACGTATCGGTCGGTGAACATCGCGTTGGTCAATGAACTGAAAGTGCTCTTTGACCGACTCAATATCGACGTTTGGGAAGTGATCGACGCCGCCAAAACAAAACCGTTTGGATTTCAGGCGTTTTATCCAGGGCCGGGATTAGGCGGCCATTGCATTCCCATCGATCCGTTCTATTTAAGTTGGGTCGCTCGCAAACACGGGCAGCCGACGCGATTCATCGAGTTGGCGGGCGAAATCAATACGGCCATGCCGAACTATGTTGTGCAGCGCGTGGCGCTGGCCTTGAACGATGCCGAAAAACCGATCAAGGGCAGTAAGATCTGCATTCTGGGCGTGGCCTACAAGAAGGATGTCGACGATCCCCGCGAGAGCCCGTCGTTTGAATTGCTAGAGCTACTTGGCAAACGCGGCGCTGTGCTATCGTATAGCGATCCTCATGTGCCGACGTTGCCACCCACACGCCGCCGCCAACTGCTGCATTTGAAGAGCGAGGAATTGACGCCAGAATTTCTCGTCAGCCAAGATTGCGTATTGATCGCCACGAATCATACGGCTTTCGATTACGAACACATTGTTCGCCATGCGAAAATCGTGGTCGACACGCGCAACGCCACGGCCCAGGTAACGGCGAATCGGGAGAAGATCTACAAGGCGTGAGCAACAGAACATCGAATGTATGCGAGGCCTTGTTGCGTCGAAACGGCGCTCATCTGAGAATAACGTCCGCTTAGAACCTAGGTCCCGCCAATTTACTCGGTTCGTCAAAGTCGCAAGATCGACAAGAGATGTTTTCCCACCAAGCGAACCGGCCGCAGCAAGTAGTACAAAAAGGAAAGGGCGCGCGGCAGCGGAATGAAACGCCAGTCCGCTACGGTGGGGCGCATCGTGGTGTCCCAGATGTGATACACGCGATCACGCAGTAGTTGCCGGGACCTGAGGTGACACCAGAGCGCCCGGAAAGGATTCGCGAGGCGGCTGCCCCCGTTCTCTTTAGGTCGGAAAATGTCGGCGGCAATGTCGTTGGCAAGTGTTTTTGCGGCTGCTCCAGCGGCTCCGCCGATTTCGCCAAGTATCTCAGTTTCAAGGAGTTCATGCGCCAACACCAGCCCTAATGATAACTGTCTTTCACAATGGAGTTCTTTAGCTCGATCCATCGTCCACGACCAGTCGAGGTGCTCGCAAGTCTCCAGTAGTTGAGCGACGTCGCAGATCCAACCCAACCGCTCCCAGCAGTGTTTCGCTCCATGGACGCACAAATAGAGGAGCAGTTCTTCGGCGCTGATGACGGAAATCGACCGTCCGCAAACGTCAAGCGTTTCGGCTCGCTGGCTCAAGGATTCCAGATTCGTCCATCGCGCCCCACTTCTTTTGAGCAGCGCCGTATGCACCTCTACGGTTGTTCCGGTATCTTTCTGCGTGAGGGGAAGTTGGCGACTGAACTGAAAATAGGTTTGCTCGTAAGAAGCCGGCGCCCCAAGGGACGACTGATAACCTCGCTCGTGAAGCAGCTCGCAAAGTTCGTCGGCTTGGTCATGACTGACAAGTAAATCCAGGTCGAGAAACACGCGTTGGGCGAAGTTTCCGTAAAGACGATGCGATAAAACCGGCCCCTTGAAGGGCATCACGGTTATTCCACGAGCCTTGCAGGCGTCGATAATCTGCATGAGCTCGCCGGTTAGCATCAAATTGCGCGCGGCGTGACGGCGAAAGCGAGCTTCAATCTTGTCGCGGTATTCAATCGGCACGTCTTTCCAGCCGATCGAACTCAGTGCGACGTAAAGCGATGGCAGCACGGCGTGAATTCGCGCCATCTCAAGCAACGAAGCCCAATCCAGGTTATACTGGAGCAGCTCCGCGAGCCGGGCCCCCTCTTGTCGCCCAGAGCCGCGAGCGACTTCGAGCAACAGTTCATCTTCCGGCCGTCGCTGGACGGCGAGAGTGTAGAGATCGTTCATATGGGCGGCGCAATCACAACATTCGGCGATGTAGGCACTCACTTTTCATCCTAGCTCACGGCGTCCCTCGACGCAAAGCAATAATAGGTCGCACGAGAAGGAAGTGGGTATGGCAATCTCTTTTGCAAGTCGGGTGCGCGTTCCAGACAGCGTGTTGGCGCAGGAGATCCAAGGCGAGGCGATGTTCCTAAATCTCACGAGGGAGAATTACCATGGGCTGGACCAAGTCGGCAGCCGCATGTTTCGCGTCTTGAATTCGGCCGACTGCATCCAAACCGCCTATCAAACGTTGTTGAACGAATACGAAGTCGATGAAGCACGGCTGCGAGATGACTTGGAAGCGTTCATTGCCGAATTAGTCGACAAAGGGCTGGTCGAGATTTGCGATGGGTAGTGTCCGTAAGTTCCTGGATCTCTCCTGGGCAGACCATTGGGTGCTGCTGCAAGCCGTGATCGCGCTGCCCGTTTCGGCGTGTACGCTCAATTGGTTTGGCATGAGCCGGTGTCGCGCCTTCTTCGAGCGAACGATACGCCGACCAACGGAAGCCGAGCAAAGCGACTCCACCCTTGATGAAGCGCGACGCATAGCGCGACTTGTGCGAATCGCCGCGACGCGCAGCCTTTACGCGGCCAACTGCCTACAGCGATCGATCGTGCTATGGTGGCTGTTGCGAAGGCGCGGCGTGACCAGCGATATTCGATTTGGATGCCGCGTTGGCGAGAACGGCTGGGAAGCGCATGCATGGGTTGAATGTCGAGATCAGGTCATCGGCGACTCCGCCGATGTTCGTGAGCGATTTGCACCGTTTGTATCAACTCTGAATGACGTCCAAGACTTCTCGTAGAGATTTGGCTCTCGTAACGACGGGCGCTGCGTCGGTCATGCCGCTCAAGGATGCGAATGAACTCGAACCCCGTAATTTCGCTGCTGTACCAACTCCGGGTTCGCTCCGACTTTGAAACGTGGGGCTCGGCGGTCGACGGCTCCGATCACGACGTCGAATTTGCGCAAGCTGGTTACCGTGAATCTCGTCCATTTGACCCGACGAATGCAACACGTAAGTACGAGAACCGGGCGGCGGGTGTGACACTGCACAGCGACAAAGGTTGGCATTGCCTCCGTTATGCCAGCGTCGGCGATTTTTTCCTGCGAGATGCTCGGCGAGTCGTGTGCTTCATCAAAGAGAACGTCTCCGAGACGCTCGTGACTTATCTCTTACACGGACCCATCTTCGCCGTGTTGCTTGAGCTCCGCGGAGCGACCTGTCTTCACGCCAGCGCGATTCAGATCGGCAACGGCGCGATCGCATTTTTGGGACACTCGGGTTCTGGAAAATCATCGTTTGCCGCGCGGCTTGTCGCTGACGGATGCTCGTTGGTCACCGACGACATCTTACCGGTGACCATGAACCAAAGCGGGTGCATCGCGTCGCCAGGCTATCCGCAAATGAAAATCCGTCCTGACATGGGCGGGCAATTCGCGATACGCGCCGCGGATGACCTGCCGTTGGGCAAGCACTTGCAACCTGTTGGGCGAGGCTGGGGGGGCTTTGCAGATCAACCCCTCCCCCTCGCCAGAGCGTATTTGTTGGAGCGTGATGAACAATCGCCCAGCACGATATCGTCCAACACACCAAAGATCGATGAACTGAATCCCAGCTCCCGGTTCGTCGAACTCCTCAGATTCAGCTTCTGCGCGAGAGTCGTCGGTCCGTTGGGTCTCGAAGCGGCCCGTTTGCGCGACGTGGACGGAATCGCCGAACGCATCCCCATCTTCCGATTTCGGTACGCAAGTGGAGTCGACAACCTGAACGCGGCATGTGGAGCCTTGGTCGCTCATGCCGAAAATCGCTGACTGTGACTGCTTCGTCCACCGTTCTTTTCGCGTTTTCTGCATAAAATGAATAAATCTGTCGTTTGAAGGGGTAATTTCTTGCATATTGCCGTATGGGCGGATAAGCTGCGGCGTCTGCGTAGCTTTGTTAGGTGCTAGATTCTCTGCCCAGGAGACAAACCATGAAACGGCAACAGCGAAAACGTCGTCGGAATTGCCGCCCCGTTATTCAAACACTTGAGACAAGAATAGCGCCTCTCAACATGCTGGGGTTCGGCATCGGCGCTGGGCTGCTCGCCGACCTCTATTCGCTCGACGCCGCCGATGAGTTGACGGGCGATGAGTTGACGGGCCTGGAACGGCCGATCGCGCGTCACACCCAAGTATCGTCCAGTATTACGAGGCCATTGGTGGCTGGCAGCCAAGTCCGGCCCCAAAATCAAAGCCCTGCTAAGTCGACATCCGTTCGGCAACCGCAACCAAACAGTTCCGACCGCATAGGCGCCGCCGCCTCGCGCAGGCTCGAATCGGTGTCGGCCGCGCAGATGGTTGACCGCATCCTCGCGGATAATATACAGCGGGAATCTACAACGGCGGCTTTTGGAGCGTCGGAATTCTTGTCGACCACTGGAGTATTCTTGTCGACCACTGGCGTGGTGTCCGGTGAATTCACCCACGTTGACGATGCTATTTACCAGTTGACGGGAGCGGAGCAGTCCAGGCAACCTGGCTTGGAATCTTTGGCTGGTTATAGCGCCCGGCCAGATTCGCTCCCGGCTTCGCCTAGTCGTGAAGGTGGGGAAAAGGAACCCGCGCCGGCGACACCGAGCGATTCGGTTGACTCACCTGGCCAAATTATCAGGTTAACGGGTCCTGAAACAGAAATCGTCGCACCCTACCAGCGTCAAGAGCCAACCGATTCGAACTCGTTCGAAGGCGAGTTTCTTGTCGAGTTGGCGCCGGGCGTCGACTCGGAACAGGCGGCCAGCGAATCCGGCTATACACACGAGTATCACTACGACAATCTGGCTCAAAACTTGAACATCTGGCGAGTCGATGAAAACACGCAGCCACGCCAATTCGCCAACGCGGTCGATCAGAGGGCGAACGAACTTGAGCAGGAGGCCAGCGAACGCGGATTCTCTCTCAACGCGTGGAGGCCAAGTTTGGCGCCTGTGAACGAACGCTCGCAAGAGGCGCAAGATTTCTCGGTTTCGAGCCTGATGCGTTTACCGGAAGTTCAGGACGCGTATCCCGTCTATTATTCCACGCCAACGACGACGAGTTTCGCTTCGGATCCGCTCTTCCCAGCGCAATGGCACTTGTTGAACACGGGGCAAACAGGCGGCGTTGCTGGCCTCGACGCCAATGTTCCCGCCGCATGGGATCTGGGTGTAACTGGCAAAGGCGTCACGATCTCGTTCGTCGACAGCGGTATACAGACGACGCATCCAGATCTGTCGCCCCACGTGGACGCCCTAGCCAGCTACGATTTTTTTGACAGCGACAACGACCCAAGCCCCACAATCGGTAACGGCATCTGCAGCAGCGCTGCTGGCGGCACTGCTGAGTGTCATGGCACGGCGGTCGCGGGAGTCGCTGCGGCCGTTGGCAATAGTATTGGTGTCAGTGGAGCTGCTCCGAATGCCACGATCGGCGCTTCGCGCCTGATTACGGGAGGGAGCCTGTTTACCACGCAAATTGCAGAAGCCCTGGATTGGAACACAACGAAGGGCGTCGGCGGGTCAGAATACGATGGAACCCGCATCGACATTTCAAACAATAGTTGGGGAAGCACGACCGATTTCGTGGCAACCTCGACGGCTACAGTCATTCAGGACGCCATTACCAATAGCGCGAACGACGGGCGCGGCGGCCTCGGCAAGATCTTCGTCTTTGCAGCGGGGAACGGCCGCACAGCCTCAGCCAACATCAACTACCAATCAGGCCTGCATAACCGCCGGCAAGTAATTGGTGTGGCGGCCGCCGCGCACGATGGCACCATCGCTTCGTACAGCAATCCCGGCGCGTCGTTGCTAATCACGGCGCCTTCTAACGGCCAGGGCGAGGGCATCACTACGACCGACTTGGTCACGACCGATATTACATCGGCGTCGCGAGTCGACACGCCGGGATATACGCGGCGAGATTACACGAACGATTTCGGCGGTACTTCTTCCGCGGCGCCGCTCGTCTCCGGCGTATTGGCGTTGGTGCTGGAAGCCAATCCCAATCTGACTTGGCGGGATGTCCAGCATATTGTGGTCAACAGCGCGTCCACGACCGGGCTGACGGCTGGATCACTAAGCAGTTTCGTGGCCAATCAGTCCGGCCGGCCATTCAGCCACGACTTTGGCTTCGGAATCATCAACGCTGCCGGTGCGGTCAACTTGGCTACCAATTGGCAGCCTGTCGGCCCTGAGGTAATGGTGGAAGGTTCGGCATCGCCCGGCCTGGCGATTCCAGACAACACCGGAGCGGAAGTAACCAGTACGATTAGCATCTCGCCGGACATCCAAGTCGAAACGGTCGAAGTTGTCCTCAACGCCACTCACACATTTAGGGGCGACTTGAGAATCACGCTTGAGCACGCCGGCGTGACGACCACGGCCAGCAAGTTGGCGGAACCTCGCGGCAACGACTCAGGCAATAACTACAGCAATTACCTATTTACGTCGCGCGCCCACTGGGGCGAAACGTCATCGGGAGACTGGACGCTGAAGATCAAGGACGAAGCCGGCGGGGATGTCGGCACGTTCACCGATTGGACCTTGCGCATTAATGGCGCCGAGATCGACCAAGTTAACGGTCCGCGCGTTGTGCAAACCGAAGTCTCGTCCGACCAACTCTTGGAAGGCCAGATCAGCACATTTCAGGTGCAGTTCGATCAGCCAATCGATACCGGCACGTTTTCCAGCGACGATATCGCCGTGACGCGGATCGAGGGTTCAACCAAGACTGTCTTGACTACCGGCGCTCCGGTCGTTGTCGCGGGGACGAACAACACGGTCTTTGATGTCGCGCTTTCCACCGCCCAGACTGCGGCCGCCAATTACCAATTCACCATCGGGTCGAACATCAGTGGCGCCAACGCGCTGCTAATGGACCAGAACCCACACACCGCCGGCAATAACACCCATACGCAATTTTTCCAGATGGGCAGCCGGCTGATGTTTAGTCGGACGACAGCGGCTGGCTTTAGCGGCTCGACGCTCAGCGAAGGCGGCTTTTCGAACAACGGCCCGATTTCAGTCCCCACCAGGACGCTGACCAACCTAAATGTCGAAGATTTGAATCTGCGGTTCGACCTCTTCCACGCGGCGCCCAGCCGAGACTTGCGGCTGCGGCTTGATTCGCCACATCGAACGGGCGACATTGTTTCGTCTGAAAATGCCTCCAATTCCACGGTGGATTCCACAGCCACCTCGAGTTCCTTCACCAACGGTTACTGGGACACGGTCCTGGACGATGAATCTCCTAATGGTTTTATCAATGCCACGGTTAATCCCAACGCTTATCAATTCTCGGATAGCTACCAACCCAACAGCGGTACTCCACTGTCGCTGTTCGACGGCGCTGGTAGCGCCGGCACGTGGAATTTCTGGGTCGGCGATTTCAATGTGGACAGTCACGTACCGGTGCTGAACGACTACACCTTGATTATTACTCCGGCCTTGACAACTCCCGACGTACAAATCGATAGCGTGACAAACTTCGATGGCGACAACATGATTGACGTCGCGTACACCATCGCCGACGACGCCATCGCGAGCAGTCTGACGTTGGGCGTCTTCGGGTCGGCCAACGGATTCTTTGACTTCGACAGCGATCCCTCCACTGGTTCGTTCGTGGTCAATTCGACCAACTGCGTCGCTGGTTCGAGCTGTCTGTCCGTCGGATCGCATGTGGCCAGTTTGAATTCGAGTCTTTTCCCTACTCCGGCTTTCACAAGCAATTCGCCGTTGTACGGAGTGGTTGTCGCTGATCCAAATCAGGAGATCCTGGACCCCAACCGATCGAATAACGAGGGATTCTTAACGGGAGTCACAAAGGCGTCCGGGAACGCACTCTGGGTGGCGGGTGATCCACATACTCGCAACACGGTGACCATCACCGATAGCAACGTAACATTTACCAACCTGAACTCCGGAAGCGCTATCAGTTACACCAGCAACAACGTTGACTTTATTTTTGCCAACATGGGAATGCTGGACGATTCCGTGACCGCCAGCGCGGTCAGCAGCTTCAATATTCTGGCCGTGTTGGCGGAAGGTTCCGACACATATACCGGCGGCTCGCTGATCGATGTCGTTCAAGGAGGACCAGGCGACGATAACCTGACGGGCAATAACGGTAATGATCGCCTCTTTGGCGGGCTCGGCGTTGACACGATCAACGGCGGCGCGGGTAACGATCTCTTGAGCGTTGGCCCCGGACTCAACCAAACTCTCGATGCCGGTGTCGACGGAGACGCGGACCGCATCGTGATCGGGGGTACTGAGTTCAATGATCACGTCACCGTGTTCGACCCGGATGGCAATCCCAACGCTATTAGTTCGTCGCTGACGGCAACCGTTGTCAGTCCGGTCAATCCGACGGGATTCACCGCTACACAGACACTGAGTGTCACGATTACCAACGTTAGCGCCACAGACGTGCTCTTTGTGGGCGCCGGCCCCGGAGACGACCTGATCCAGCTGCAGAGCGGCGGAACGCCGACTTTGGGAACTGGCGTGGGTAACTCGATTGTTGGTATTGACGCCTTCCTCGGCGGCGGAGCGGGGTCCGACGCGATCTACGCTGGCAAGGGGTCGGATCAGCTCTTTGGCGATCAGTTCCGCTCGGCAACCGTTGGAGCCGGAGACGGCAATGACATCCTTGATGCTCGCGACGGCACGGAAGGAAACGACGTCTTGTGGGGCGCCGGCGGCACAGATACACTAAGCTCAGACGCCAACGACACTAAGAATGATGGCTAAGGAACAGTCCTGAATTTACATGCCGAATTAAAAGCCCGGCATTTTGAAAATGCCGGGCTTTTTTGATCGACAACCGGTAACTTATTGCGGGACTGGTTCTAACACACGCCCCTTTGATTATAATGGGTTGATAGCCCGCTAATAAAAAGCGACACCGGAGGACGCCACTCGACCTGACGGTGGCGGTAATCTGGAATACGGTTGGCAATTGAAAGTCGGGTATGCAAGGACCGAATAAATGAAATCATCTGCCGAAAACAACCCCCGACAAGCCGGCTCGCCGGAGAAGAAGAAACCGTACCAGACGCCCAAAGTGACGGAATTGGGAACAATCTCCGATCTTACGCAGGCCACTGCTGGCAATCCTGGTGACGGTGGCGGGACCGGCAACGAAGGCTCCATCCTCTAGATAGATCCGATCCTACTCGCATCAAAGACGCATGAATCGGCGGTCCATTGAGCGCTCTCGGTGCTGTTCTAACGTATCAGAGTGAGTTCGACCTCGGCACTTCACTGAGCCGGCTCGTCGAAGCCGGCGATCCACTTGCCATTCACGGATCGAACACGTGGCATGATGACCGTGTCGGGCTAGCGCATTGCCATTTCTGGACAACGCCTGAAGAAGAAGGCGAGTCTCAGCCGCTAACCGACGCGAACGCGCAGTTGGCGATATGCTTAGATGGTCGGCTCGACAATCGGGACGAAGTGCGCAACCGACTCGCGCAGGCTGATCGCGTGTTACGGTCAAACGCCAGCGATGCCGAAATCGTGCTAAACGGCTTTCGCAACTGGGGACCCGAGCTATTTCAGAAGCTCGTCGGCGACTTCGCTATCGTGATTTGGGACCAGCAGCGCAAACGCTTGGTCTGTGCGCGCGACGCTTTGGGACGTCGATCGCTTTTCTATCACTCCGACACACGCCGCTTCGTGTGCGGCACTCTCCTGCGACAGGTCTTCTCTGACAACGCAACGCCGCGAGTCGTTTCGGATCGGGCGATCGCTAATCATTTGAGCGCTGTTCACTCTGATCCGGACGCCACCTTCTTCGAGAATGTTAAACGTCTCCCGGCCGGGCACTGGATGGAGGTGAGATCAGATGGAACGATCTGTATTCAGAGGTATTGGGATCCGACGGCTATTCGTCTAAAAACGATTTCCCTGGACGAATTCGTTGAGGACTTTCGAGAGCAGTTTCTGCACGCAGTGCGGGCGCGTTTAAGAACCACCAAGTCGTTGATTGCGATGCAGGTCAGCGGCGGACTTGATTCCACGGCGGTCGTGGGGGCAGTCCGTCATCTGAACGAAACAGACAGCCTAGGACTCGCCTCACTCGCCCTTCAGAATGTTGCGCTGCATCCCAAGGCCGATGAGCGCGAGTTTCAGAACTGCGTGCTCGAGCAATTTCCAATGCAAACAATCACGACAAAGGCCGAGGAGTTTTGGGCCATGCGGCCAACGGGGATTCCACCGCAGTATCGCGAAGAGCCATGGGAGGCGGATTACGCCGCGCGTATGGTGGCGGATCTCAAAGCGGCTCGGCGGAGTGGCGCTCAGGTGATCTTGACCGGCGACGGAGGCGACGAGGTTGGCGGAAGCTCTTGGTATCTGTGGGACCGGATTTTGCGCGGCAAGTGGCCGCACATTTGGTCTGAACTGAGTTTGCGCGCTCGGGCTCGAGGAATCTCGCGCCACAGCCTTGTCAAAACGATGGTCGGTCTGTTGGTAGCCGGCTTGCGTCGTTCGTTCGCGCCAGTGAAGCGGCAACCGCCGCCGTGGATCAACAGGGATTTTTCCCGCCGCCTGAACCTCTTCGGGCGATTTCACGATCCGACCACGTATTTGAACCCAGCTCGCGAGGATATCTTTCACCGTTTGCGATATTTCTGCGTCGACCCTCATTACAGCGCTGAATCGTTGATCCATCAGACATTCGGAGTAGAGACGCGGCAACCGTTCCTTGATCGTCGGCTGTTCGAATGGGCGCTTTCGATCCCCCCTAGTTATCTCGGCGAGGGCGGGATGGTAAAAGCCCCGATGCGTAAAGCGCTCGCGGACTTGATGCCACGATCGATCGTGGCTCGCCCCGATAAAGGCAACTATCTCCATTACTGGGACCTTGGCCTGCGGATCAAGGAGCGAGATCGCATCTTGTGGATTTTGGAGCGCCCTATCGCAGCTGAACTTGGCTACATTGACGGCAAGGTGCTCCGCGATTGCTATCAACGTTACTGCGAAGGCGGCGACATTCACCGCCGACAACTTTGGAACGTATTAACGCTGGAGAGATGGTTGAGATTCCAACACGGCGTCGCCGAAGTCTGAACAGCAAGGCGTGAGTTTGCATTGAAGATGGACCTCCGTTCCCGCTTGTGCCCAGTGAGAGATTTCAGCGAAGAATCGCCGTTGACATTACCCCCGAACGACGGCGGAGGCGTTGAAGAACGCCACCTTTAAACACCAGTCGGAAATTGCAGCGATTTTTGGGGGGAGTCGTCGTTTGAAAAGTGCAGCGATCGTCACCCTTACTCGTTGATTGCGAGCAAGACTTGCAGCGTGAGAATCACGGCAGTTATTTTCGGCGCGATGCCAAGCACCTGTCCAAAATCTATTCCGTGCCATGGTGTTCTGGGATTCCCACCAAGCCGGAGGCTTGCCAGCCATTAGCCGGCGGTCGAGCGCAGCGAACACCACCGGTAGGCCGACGCAACGAACGTGCATCCCAGCGGGGCGCCAAACGCAGCGGGCGCGAACGCCTCGAAACGGATGCAGCAGCGCACCTTGCCGCCCACCGTTGGAGTGTACGCTTTAGCACCGCTCGCGAAATTAGTGAACGACTTGGCGGTTTTGAATTGCTAAACTCATTGCCGTGCAACGGCGTGATTGGCCCTCATTGCATCCCGTCATTTCACGAGCGGTCTTAGCCGTGTAATAAATGAACCACGGATTGCACGGATTGCACGGATCACACGGATGAAGAAGAGTCGTGGCTGCCGGCATCCTCGCCCATCTGTGTTATCCGCGTTATCCGCGTTATCCGTGGTTAAAATGCTTCAGACTCGTCCGCCGATTGGTTTTTGGCGTCGGTTATGGTCTCTCTGTTTCTTCGGTGGTTAATGGCCATTTGTGATTGGCCGTCTGTTTGCTCGCATCTTTGTTTCTCTTTCTCCAATGGCAAATGGGTAATGAAAGATAACGATTGATAAATTTCTTCTTTCCGTGCAAATCAGACAATTATTTATCGAGCGGCGCTTAGCGTGTTTTCGTCGCGGACGCATGCTGAAGCGCGAACTCCAACGGCCGCTGGCATCGCCGCCGGGTGCAGGAATGTACTTTTGGGGCGGCAGACGCTGGGTGCAACAAAACAAATTAGCCACGGATAAACACGGAATCTCTCTTGGACAAGTACTAAGCATCGAGCGGAAAATTAGTGTCGTAGCCATGCTCGCCAGAGCGTGGGATGGTTCACCGCTCACCCACCGTCTGGCGACGATGGCTACACAAATGCGACCGTTATTTATCGAGCGGTGCTAAGCGGTGAACTCTGGCGTGCGAACGGCCTACATTGCGGAGGTGCGCATTTCCATCGGTTGTTTGAGCAACCACAGGCTGAAAATACTGAAGGCGATCATTCCCGCCAACATCGGCAACTGGCTTCGAAAGGCGGATCGGCTGTCGCCGAAGAGTCGTAACGATGTTTTTTGCGCGACCCACAAACTATACACATGGCCGACCAGCACCAGCCCGATTTGCAGCACCCAGAGCACGTCGAGCGAAACCAGCGGCGGCGTCGACCAATGCGCCGTTCCAAGTAAATTCCAATTCCAGCCGAACGGATCGGAAATCAAGGCGACCACTTTAGGGCCTTCCATCAGCAAATGCTCCATGTTGTGGGCCAAGTGATAGAACAGCGCGATTGGCAACAGGGCGTAGGCGTAACGCACGAAATAATCGTGGTAGGAAAGTTGTAACGTAGTGAGTCGAGAAACGCCCAACCGATAAGAGACACCCACCAACACGGCGTACACGGCGATCGGCGCGAGCATCAGTCCCGCCATACCCAGGGAAAATGCGAGTAAGTGGCCCAGCGACAACGAACTGCCAAGCCACTGGGTGATCGTGGCCCAATTGCGAGTCATGGTCAGTCCGTGAAAACCGGTGATCGAGAGCATCAGCAGAGCGAGATAGGCTTCGTCGGTGCGGGTGCGATGGTCCGAGACAAGGTCGGCGCCCCAGGGCCGCAGGTTCACTGTCAGGTTATCTTCGGGGCAAGCCTGCAAACACTCGCCGCATTGAATGCAATAGGTGTTATTGGAAAGGTATCCGGGAAACAAAAACGTGGGGCAGCCATAAGCTTCCTGGCTGCCTTTGACGCATTCCTTTCCGGGGCAGGTTCGACAGACGGATTGATCTTTCGAGCGCACTTCCACGCCGGCGAACATCGCATACAAACCGCTAACGCGCCCCACTAAGCAGCCGTAACGACAGAACCCCTTGCCCTCGAAAAGAAAGGCGCTCACGATCGCCATCAATAACATAACGATCGCCAAGTAGGCCGTCACACGAGGTTTCATCGTGACGCCAAACCCCAGTTCGATCCAGGTCAGGCCGACAAACAGCACCGTCGCGAGAACCACGTTCCGTAACATTTTTGGCCACTTCAGATCCAGTCCCAGACCGGCGTCGGTCTTCTTCCAAAACCGCAGTTTTTCCATCCAGGTCGCGACCGCGTCCCACGGACACACAAAACACCACGCCTTGCCGGCGAACATAATGAGAATGATCAGCCCGCCCCACCAGACGGTCCAGGTCAGCACCGGCGCGATGTTCAACGCCGGATTCTGATTGCCAAACAGCCCGGCGGCGATGGTCAGGAAAAACAGAAACACCACAACCGCCTGGCAGGCGAAGCGGAACCCTCGCGATTTGGCCAAACTTCCCACCCAACGATTGGCCAGCAGATCGATCCGATCTTCTCGAACCGGCGAGGCGGTTTGCAACAGGGGCAGCGTGGCGGGCTTCGCGGGAGAGAGTCGGTCGAGGCATTCGAAAAGGCCGAAACTGACCAACATCACGAAACTGATCGACAAATAATACATCCAGTTGGGAATGCCCCACATGGTGTGCATGAAGTAGGAGGCTGGGTCGGCTTTGAATTGCCGCCGATGCTCCTCGCCACACAGCCGATAGGCGCCGCCCATGTAGGTAGCCGTGACAGCCTTCCCCGGTTCGATCAATTCTTCGCAGACAACGCAGCGGTCGCCGAGAAAGTCGGCGGGCGCCTTGGCGAATCGATCGCGGCAAGATGTGGTGCAGAAGAAATACGACCGCCCTCCATGCCGGACGGCGAAGCCCCAGCTTGACGCAACCTCCATGTGGCAAACGGGGTCGATATGCACACTCTGCCGGCCGCTTTTCGCTCCGATGTTTCCGCTGGTAATGAAAGCCGCATCGGCGACGGCAATCGCGTTATCTGAAGTTTCCGGCGCGACATCATGCAGGGTTCGCGAATGGGAAAACCAAATCGCGATTCCGAGTCCAACAAAAAAGGAGTAGGGCAGAAAGACTTTTAGCAGTGTGCGCATGACGACTCGCTTGTTCCTTTTAAGTGGCGTGAGGCTCCAGCCCGTTTTCCGGCGCTGCGGCGGGCGCCGACGCCAGACGCGAATCATGGCGGTCGCGTTTTATTTTGATCGCCCGCACGACGACCAAAAACACCAACAACCCTGCCGAAATCGCGACGACAAAGGAGGCCGTGGCCGAGGGGTCGCCGGCTACCATGAGGAAGGGAATGACCTCCTGTTGGCCCTCAACTTGCATTGTCAATTCGATGATGTACTCGCCGTCGTCGGGAAAAGTGACCGCGAATTTGAATTGGTTGTCGAAATTGCGATGCGTCGCCGGTTCGTAGATCACTTGGTTGCCGCCGAACGTGGCTGTTTTCAGCACACGAGCCGTTACCGGCGTTTTATACACAACGCCGGTCTGTTTGTTCTTGATGTAAAAGGCGATCATCGCCTTTTCGCCGGGAATGGGTTTCCCTGGGTACGAGGTCATTAACACCCGGTACGGCCCTGTGTCGGCCGGATATTCGAGCGTCGGCGCCTGCGGATAATTTTCCTTGTACGAGTAGTGCGGCAAGCCGAGAATGTGGTGCGCCCGCGCTGTGGCTGGCATGGCGGCCAATGCTCCCGCCGCTATAGCCAGCATAACCGCCAACGCACTAGCGGAGTGCGCCGCCGGGCGCGAATCGCGATCGCTATCACTTGCCGATGAGGCTGACGGGGAAGTTGGCTCGTTTGTATCGCCTCCCGAGGAATTTCCTACATCACCATTCTTGGAAGAAAGAATCGGCAACGGCAAGACGAGCTTGTAATGCAGGGCGTCGCTGTCGCAGGCGCGAATGCAACTGGCGCAATTCGTACACTCCATGCCAGTTGTTTCCACCAGCATGGGGCGGAGGTCGAACTGGCAGGCTTTCACGCAATCGCCGCACTGCACGCACTTCTGCTCGTCTCGACGAATTCGAACCAAGCGGAAACGGCCGATGAGTGAATAAAGCGCTCCGCCGGGGCATGCGTATCGGCACCACCAACGCTTGCTCACAAACAGTTCAAATGCGGCGATGACAAACATCAGATAAATGCCCACTCCGACGCCTCCGCCAAACACGTACAAGTGGAATTCGCGGCTGATCACCGCCGGCGGATAGATCAAGGCCAGGAAGGGAACGCCCACAACACCGGCAAACGCCAACGCCAACCCCAGCACGACATACTTATTCCACAGAGAAAATTTGATATCTCGCTCGCGAATTTCCGCCATTTTCAAGAGTCGTCGTCCTCGGTCGACCACTTCTAGAAAAGTGTTCATCGGGCAGATCCAGCCGCAAAACACACGGCCCAATAGGGCCGTCGCTAGTAAGGGAATCGCGAGCGACCACAACAGCGGCGCGTAAAAAGATCGGCTGCTGAAAATGGCTTCCGCGCCCGCAAGCGGGTCGGTGATGCTGACGCCCACCAGCCGAGCCGACCAAAAAGTGCCCTGCGTTTCGACGACCCACCGCTGACGCGACTCACTCTCCTTCACAAAATTATCAATCGACTGCAAGGCCTTTGTCTGCCATTGGGAGGCTGGCAAGTCGTTCAAAGCCCGCGCCTCTTTATAGTGCGTGTAGAGCGCGAACAAAGGCATGAGCACCAGCACCGCCAGACTCGCAAGTTGTACGCCGCGGCGAAGCAGGGGGATCAACCAACGCGTCATCATGTTGCTCCTTCCATCGAATTGGTGGCGAGTAGGGGCGTGTTTGTTCGACCAACAATCTCCGCCGACGCGGGCGCCGGGTAAACGCGAATCGCGCGGTAGGGAACGATACAAACTTCCTCGCATAGCCCACAACCGGTGCAGGCGTCGGGGTGAACGGTGGGCGCATTAAACAGGCCCTGGGTAATGGCCTTTCCTCGCAAGGGGCATACCGTGAAACAGGCGCCGCAGACGCCCGTTCGGAGGTGCGAGACACAAATCGTTTCGTCAACCGCCGCAACTCCCACTCGCACGTCGCTCTTTTCGGAAAGCGGTTTGAGAGCGCCGGTTGGACATGCATCGCCACATTGCAGGCACAGCGTACAACCCTTCAATCGCGGCGATATGTACGGCGTGTGGCGATCCGATTCGTTATCGCCGCTCATTTGAATACAGCCGACAGGACACACATCTTGGCAAATATAGCAGTGAATACAACGAGATAAAAACTCGCGTTCGGCCAACGCTCCGGGAGGGCGAAAGCGAAACTCCTCTTTTTCGTCGACTCGCGGTCTGGCCGTATGGCGGCGCCCAGAACCGGTGCGTAGCAATGCCACAAAAACGCCGAAGCCGCCACTCATCGCGGCTACTTTTACAAAACGCCCAGACCACCGCAGCAGCGTTCGCCGATGGACTCTCATGGGGCCGCCTCCCCGTGAAGAGCGTTGTGATCGGAAGCCCCGACTCCCACCTCGCCGCCGCCCGAAGCGGGCGATACAGGCGAAGGGCGTTCAATCGGCACGATGCGAACCGCTTGCGGATAACGAATGCACGCCAGCTCGCACAAGCCGCAGCCAATGCAAACTTCCTCAAGAATGGTTGGCCGCTCCCATAGGCCAATTTTGATCGCGCCGATCGGGCAGGCGTGATAGCAAGTGCCGCAAGTGTAGTTGTTGTAGGAATAACACAGGTTGAGATCAATTTCCGCCACGCCCATTCGGACGCCCGACCGCACGCTTTCCAAGGTCTTCAAAATCGGCCGCAACGCTCCGCTAGGACACACCTCCGTACACTTGAGGTAGTCGGTTTCGATGCGGCTGCAAAGCATGCATGTCTGTTCACGCGGTTTGATAAACGGCGTGCCCGACGAACGCCCGCCCAGAGGCGACGACTGAATCGCGTGGTTGGGGCAGGCGTCCATGCATCTCATGCACCGAATACACGTTGTGAGAAAATCGTCTTCGGGAAGAGCGCCAGGGGGTCGAATCGGTTCGGCGTCTGCTTCTTCGGTAGGCGAGAGCAGACCGTAAGAAGCCACGGTTGCCGTCGCGGCGCCGATGCCGGCGACGTTCTTCAAAAAACTTCTGCGATCGAAAGACATCTCAATTGCCTACTCTGGTTAAGCCTTGTTCAAAGCCGTTGAACCCGTCAGGAAATGAGTTACCGATGGCCGGGCTCATAATTCGGCACCTCATTTCCGGATGAGTTCTTGGGGGGGAAAGAGTATGTATGGCGTGTTTTTCCAAATCTCAAATTCGCTCAATACGAGCCGCGAGTTTTTTGTAATCCACCTGACCACTAACGGGATCCCAGGCGCGATGACTGGTGGCGTTCACCAGCCAGCGGTTTTCGGTGGGGTCGGCGCTGTCGGCCACCGAAAGATTCCAAGGACTGAACAAATAACCCTCGGGCACTTCACTTCGCGAAGGCCGTAGTTCGCTTTGCAAACCGATGGTCACACGGCCTTCATACGCGCCGCGCCGCGTTACGAGCCGCACCGGGTCGCCGTCCTTGAGGCCGTATCGGCGGGCGTCGTTTTCATGCATTTCGACATACTGTTCAGGCACGAGTTTTTGCGTGGTCGCCCCACGAATGGTTTTCGCGGAGTGAAAGTGTTCGTAAACAATGCCCAAACCAAGCCAGAAGGGATAGTCGTCGTTCTTTTTGTGATCGTCCAACGATTGCGACTCGTCTTCGTAAACTCTCAGGTCGGGCAGCTCGGGCGGGAGCGCTTGGTCGCGGGCGATTTCGAGAAGATTTCTTCCGCTAGGGTCGGTCGGATTAGCCAGTTCATCGATCAGAAACGGGCCTTCGCCGGGACGGTCGCGATGGCCGTATTTCATCAGGCGATCCGTGACTTCCTCGATCTGGGAATAGTCTTGCTCGCAGAGTTTCATTTTGGCCTTGCCGTCTTTATGGGCGAACGCGCCGTAGGGCTTGCCGGGCCATTTTTCACCGTCGATTTCTTGCCCCAAAAATCGACGAGGCGTTCCGCCCCGACGCGCAATACGGGCCGTTGGCGCCGGCCACTGCACGCCTCGCAGTTGGCGGATTTGGTCGTACAGACCAACACCATCTTTGTCGCGCACCTCCAGCATACCGGTAAGATCGGCATCGCTGCCTTTGCTGGCTTTGACGATATCGGCGAAGACCTCCTCGGGGTCGTAGATCAGCATCCCTTCCTGCGTCTTTAATTTTCCGGACGCCCCGCCCTTCTTGTAAGGAAAGATTTTGTCGGCGTCGAGGCCGAGCATTTTGGCCAACGTTTTCCCCTTGTCGATGGCCATGTCCATGTCGGGGCGGCAGTTGGGAGGCGGGTTGTTGGCGCCATCGCAGATATAAATCCGCCGTTCCGATTGAATGTACGTGCCGCCGTACCACTCCCCCCAGGTGGCCGCCGGGAAGACGACATCGGAATATAATAAATTAGGAGCGTGCCGATAAATTTCCTGCACCACGCAAAACATTTTTGTTAGCGCGGGCCGAACAAGCGTATCGACGTCGGGCATGTGAACATGCGTGGTGTACATCCAGAACATGGCCAGGAGTTCGTCTTTCAGAGCCCGCTCCATCATGCCGACCACCATTCCAGGGTTGGGCAACGTCGCGGTGTGATCGAGTCTTTCGCGAGGCACTCCCCAGGCGTCGGCGATGTGGTTCCTCCATTCGGGGTCCGCCAGCGGTTTGTTGAACGGCAGTCGCCCCGTGAGGCCGCCCATCAGGCGTTCGCTCATGGCGTTGGGCTGCCCCGTTTGCGAATGACTTCCGCACCCCGGACGGCCAACATTGCCGGTCAATAAGTGCAAGTTGATAATGCTGATGGTATTGTGTTGGCCGTGCAGCATCTGGTTGTAGCCAATGCCCCAGAAACTCAACACGCCTCCGCGGCCGCGTTGGCGTCCCTTGCGAGAAGCCTCGGCCCACAACCTAGCCGTTTCGCGAATTTGCTCTGCCGTGACGCGGCCGCGGTCGAGCAATTTGAGCCGTTCGACCACCGCTTCGGGCGAGTAGCGAGCCAATCCCTCGACATATTCCTTCCAGCCGTTGACGTTGGCGTTGAGCCAGTCTTCGTCCATGCAGGCTTCGCGATGATCGTTCCAGAGCACGTGGCCAATCGCGTTGAGATAGCTGATATCTCCGTTGAGCGTGGCGATATGCATGCTGTTTCGAGGGTTGATATCCTCCAAACCGATCACGGTTCCGGTGCGGCGGGGGTCGGAAACCAAGGTGGGAATTCCGGCTTTCATTTTGTGGTCGGCGACGCGCCAAAACAAAATCGGATGCGCTTCGCGCGCGTTGTGGCCCCAGAAGGTGATGAAATCGGCTTCTTCGATATCTTCGTAACTGGTGGGCGGGGCGTCGCTGCCGTAGCTGTGGAAATAGCCGGCCACCGCCGACGTCATGCACATGCGCGCGTTGGCTTCGATCGAATTGCTGCCAATGACGCCTTTCATCAGCACGTTTTCGATCCACTGCGCCTCCATGGTGAGTTGGCCGCTGCCGTTCAAGCCGACCGAGTTGGGGCCTTGCGCCTTGATGATTTCCGCGATCTTTTCGGCGACCATCTGCTCGGCTTCTTCGTAAGGCATTTCATAAAATACGTCGTCGTCGAAACGGCCCTTCGTGGAAGACACATGCCCTCGGAGCGGGTCGCTCATGTCTTTTCGCACGAGCACTTTCGTGAGGCGGTCGCGGTAAATCGGCTCGTGAGCATTGAGCCCCTTGATACACTGAATGCCCTTGTTGGTGGGGTGCTTTTTATCGGGCACCATGCCGACCACCTTGCCATCCTCGACTTTGATCAGCGTTCCGCAGCCGACCCCGCAATACGGGCAAGCCGCCTGCAGCAATTTAATGCCCGGCGGCGTGGAGGCGGGCGCCGCGTTCAACGACTCAATGTATTCCTCCGGAAAACAAGACGTGGCAGCCACGCCGACGCCAGTAGTGGCGGCCATGCGTAAGAATCCGCGACGATCAAAGTCGACTGGTCCTCGTTGTTTGGGCATCTCAAACTCCTCCTAGTGGTAATGCTGCTCGCCCGGCGGTTAAAATCAACCGCCCACTCCGGCTTCGCTGGCTGGTGGATTGTTCTGGGTGATGTTTTCAGGAACTATTTCTTTTTGCGCCAGTGGCGGGTTTCTTTGCGCCAGTGGCGGACGACGGCGGAAAGGGTTCCGTGCGCCGCAAGGGACGGGTATCAGGGCTCCATTGCCGAATGAAAGCGACAATGTCGTTGATTTCATCTTGCTCTAAATCCGCCAAGCCGTGTCCGCCCAGGCCGAACGAACGCATCGCGGTGCCGCGTCGCCCGCGAATGATCGTGGCTTGCAGGTAGCCGTCGGTGGCGGCGCGGAGAAAGCCCGCATTGTTCAACTCGGGCGCGAAGTTTCCTTTTCCCTCCACGCCGTGGCAACTCGAACAGAATTGTGAGAATAATTGGCCGCCCCGAAGGAGGTTGGCTCCGCTGACAAAGCGATGTGAAATCGGGGCGCGGTCTTGATCGCTGCGCAGATACGCGACCAGATCGTCGATTTCTTCCGCCTTGAGTTCGACAATGCCCGAACCGCGACGCGCCATCGACCGCATTTCCGTCCCTTCCCGGCCGAGTATAATCGTCGCCCGCAGGTAGCCGTCCGACGCTGCGGCGAGAAAGCCAGGATTGCGAATCGCGGGGCCAGAGGCGCCTTCTCCCTTCGGCCCGTGGCACGACGAGCACATCTGCTGGAAGAGCGACTTGCCGCGAGGCGCGAAGCCCAGTCCGATTTGTTGCCCGCCAATGGCCCGATTCCTGCGGAGCGAACGCAAAAACGTGACGATGTCTTCAAGCTGGGATGACGAAAGATCCGCCGCGCCTTGCCGGCCTCGCAAGAAAGGCCGCATCTGGGTTCCATCGCGGCCGTGGCCGATCCATTGCAGGAGCGTGGCGTCGGAGGCCGTATCGAGCAGGACGGGGTTGGCCAACTGAGGGCCGATCGCTCCCTCCGCATTGGGGCCGTGGCAACTTGCGCACATACCCGTGTAGAGCAACTGACCATTTTGCCAGTCGCCCGTGACATACGTGTTTGGTAGGTCGCGGGCGGGCGCGGTTTGCCAGCTTCGCATGGCGGCGATCAAATCGGCAACGTCTTCGGTCGACATTTGCCGCCAGGCAGGCATGGCCGTTCCGGGCCGCCCCCGCACGATCGTGTCGTGCAGAAACGCATCGGAAACAACGCCCAGCACGGATTGGTTGTTCAGCGACGGGCCGATCTCGCCTTCGCCGTTGGCGCCATGACAAACGCTGCAACGACTGGCGAACAGCTTCAGGCCGATTTTCGCCGAAGGTCGGGGCTCCAACTTATTGGGCGGCGATTCTTCACTGGCGGTAGCGGCCTCGCTTTCGGCGGGGGCGCCGCCTTTGTCTTGGCGATTACTTTCGCTATCGCTTTCATTGTTGGCATCGGCGCCATCGCCGCTTGCGGGCGAGATAGTTGGGCCGCTTTCCGAGTCGTCTTTTACAGACGCCGCAGCAGCCAGATGGCTGGTCATCGCTAACACGATGTCGCGCCGCGATTGGACCGGCTGCCACATTCTGAGGAAAGCCAGCAGGTCGCTGACTTCGCGATTGTCGAATTGCCGCCATGAGGGCATGGCCGTATTTGGACGACCGTTGATGATGGTCTGAGCGAGGAAGCCATCGCTGGCAGTCGACAAAAAGGTCTGCGATCGTAGTGAGATCCCCACGCCGCCGCCGCGTCCGTCCTTGCCATGACACCCGGCGCAATTCGCTCGGAACAAGGCTGCGCCATAACGGGGAACTCCGCGTGAAGAAGCAACGTTCTCGTGCGACGCGGCGCGCGGCTCCCAACGCCGGATGAAGCCGACCAGCAGGTCGACTTCGTCGTCGGTCAGCCCTTGAGCGGACCAGGCCGGCATACTCGTGCCAGGGCGGCCCGTGGCAATGATTTCATGCAGATAGGCGTCGCTCGAAACGCCCAGGGTGTCGAGGTTGCGGAGCGAGGGCGTCAGCAGTTGCTGAGGGCGATCGATCTGTTGGGCCGCCGCCGCGTCGCGGACGATCGCTCCAACGCCATCGCTGCCATGGCAGGCCGAGCAATACATATTGTAGAGCGTTTCTCCTCGCACTGGCTCCGAGGCGATGCGCGCCGGCAACGGGGTGTACGCCGCCGGCGCCGATTTCCGCTTGAGGCTGACCATATAAGCCGCCAAGTCGCGAGCTTGTTGGTCGTTGAGGTCCATGTCGGGCATCAGCGTATTGGGAACGACCGCCGTCGGAGATTTAAAATGCGAGAAGAGCCAATTCGCAACACTCCGCTGGCCTTCGACATGGGTGAAATCGAGGTCATGCACCGTTTTCTCGCCGACATGCGTGATGTCTGGCCCGATGCCGCCGCCCCGCCCCCGATATTGGTGGCAGCCCAAGCAGCCTTTTTCGACCGTCAGTTGCTTGCCGCGTTGGATCGAAACGGCGCCCGGCAGGCCGGCGGTCAACTCTTCGCGGCGAATCATGCGGGCCGGATCCACTTTGCCGTACAAGTCGGATTCTCCGCCGTAAAGATCGTATTCGTAATGGCAGCGTCCACAACTGGTGTAGGTCATTTGGCCCTGTAACATCGGTTCCAGCCAATGGTCGACATGGCCGTGCGCGTCGTCTTTGCTGGTCGCCCGACCTTGTCCCTGATGGCAGATGGTGCAGCCAAATTTGTCGGAGGGATGGTGCTTGAGCAGGTCGCCCGAATGCGCCGTCAGCGGCATGGGCGCCTCGTGCATGGCCGGATTGTCGACGCCCACATGGCAAGCGACGCATCGATCAACTCTGTTCAGGTCCTCCAAATAGACCTGCCGCATTTCAATGGGATACTCGACCGCAGGGCCGTCGTTCGACGCCCTCGCGTTTTTCAACAAGCGCGCATAATCGCGTTGGTGGTCTCGCCAGACGGTCGTGAAGTTCTCTTCGAATGCAGCCAGCAGGAGGAATACCAGAAACACCAAGCTGGAAACCAGCAAGATGATCTTCAATCGGCGAGTGGAATATGGCTCCATGATGTCCTCTAAATCTCCACGGTCCTAGTGATGCGGCCAATCGGCTTGCGACCAGTAAAAGTCCCAATTAGGACCACGGTGGACGGTGGCGAAATACGTCAGAATTACAAAGGCGACCAAAAAACAAGTAAACACTGCAATAGCCCCCAAGCGAGTGGAGTTCGTCCACTTCGTGACGCACAGCGACCACAAGGCGAAAACCACCAACAACACCGTTCCAGGGTTCACGAACGTGATCACGATCTGAGGCACATCCGGATACCAATTGCGCAGCCAACCGTTGTTGACCGTGAACACCAACATGCCGATGACCGTCACGGTGGCTAATATCGCCGTTAGGAGCGTAACTTTTTTGCCTTTTTTTCCAGCGAACCAGACGCCGACATCTTCGGGGTCGCGGTCGAGATACGGCACCAGCATCAGCCCGATGACGACAATCGCCGGTATGGCCACGCCGCCAGCGAAGGCCGAATAGCTGACCAACTCCTGTAAGCCCAGGAAGTAC
Source organism: Planctomycetota bacterium (assembly GCA_024276655.1). GTDB lineage: Bacteria > Planctomycetota > Planctomycetia > Pirellulales > Pirellulaceae > SZUA-33. Next base: position 8,534 of record JAJRWU010000134.1, on the reverse strand, counting down.
CACGGCGCCTTGGCGGGGTTTTCCGGCACGGTCGGGTTGGCCTGTTCGGTCAGCGGCGCATCAAAGAAATAGCCACAAGCCAACGTTACCGCTAGAGTCAGCATCGTCAACGCGGCAATGGCGTATAACGCATTGGGCCAGGTGGGAATCGTATTCGTTAGGTTAAGGTTCACCGCCGAGGTGCGCCCCGGCACAACCGCCATCAGGCCGTAAGTGCGTGCAGGACGCGTCTCCGGCGAACCGATGGCGCTGGCGGTTGTGCGATCTTCAATGTCGGGACGCGTCAGCCCGCCATCCTTTCGGATCCTCCAAAAATGCACGGCCAACAACGCGACCGTCGCCAACGGCAAGACCATCACGTGGAGCAAGTAAAAGCGAGTCAGCGCCTCTTGCCCGACATGGTTGGCGCCGAGGATCAACTGTTTTTGGAAGCCGCCCACATCGCACCACGAGGTGATTCCGAGGGCGTCGGTTACCTCGCGCGGCGACTGCGCGATTTCCGAGCCGATGGTTACGGCCCAGAAAGCGAGCTGATCCCAGGGCAGCAAGTAGCCCGTGAAACTCAAGGCCAGCGTCATGACGAACAACGCCATGCCGATGACCCAATTAAATTTCCGCGCTCCTTTGTAGGCCGCCGTGTAAAATGCACGCGCCATGTGCAACATCACACAGGCCACCATGGCGTGAGCCGCCCAGCGATGCACGTTGCGAACAAAACGCCCCGTCGGCACTACATACTGTATTTCCTTCATCGAGTCGTAGGCCTGCTCGACCGACGGCTTGTAATAGATCATCAGCGGAATGCCGGTTGCGGTCAGCAAGAAAAACAGCACCAGCGTGATCACGCCCAGTCCTAAGGTTGCCCGGATCCTCAACGAATATTTATGAATTCGCGTCGGCATGATGTGCAGGAACAGATTCGTGAATATCGCCTGCGAGCGGGCGCGGTCGGAGGTTGGCCGTCCGTGCCGGATCATCGAACGTCCAAAGTCGCGTGGCGCATCGACGATATTCCGAAAGTAACGCCGTAGCGAATTATTTCCATCGGGAGGCGTTTGGTCGCTCTCCGATTCGGGTGGTTGTGTTTCTGTCGCCATGGTTCGTCTGATCTCCGCTGTCGCGCCGTTACCGGTTGATGCGATATTACGATTCCCTACAGCCTCTTCCGCTCAGACCTGCAAACGCACATCGCCGCCCACTTCCTTCTGCTTATCAACAACCAATTGCCCGTCGGGAGAGACCGAGAGCAGCAAATGGAGAAGCGGCTTCGGCGCTGGGCCAGCCACCACTTTGCCATCGATATCGAACCGGCTGCCGTGGCAGGGGCAAAAGAAACCCTTGCCCTCTTCTTTCGACACGATACAGCCAAGATGCGTACAGACCGCCGAAATTGCGTACAGCCCTTCGTCGCTCGCGTAGACCCAGAGGCGATGCTCCGGGACGGGCGTCGTCTCGACTTCCTTGAAGCGACTGACAGGCCCCAATTTCACACGACTATTCGACTCCGGAAACACCGAAGGCATTGGCAGCCGCACTGCGCCTAAAGCCGCCACGCCCAAGCCCACAACCGCCGACCAGATCGCCGCTAGTCCTAAAAAATCTCGCCGTTCGGGCGGCGGCTGGAACCGCGGGCTGGAATGAAGATCGTTACTCATGACACCCTCGCTCGCCTACTGCAGTTACCCTTGGAATTCGTCCGCTGGCCTTCAACTTCATCTTTCCAACCCTTACTCCAAACGCCAAAGGGTCTTAATGTTCACTCGCTCCATCGTGATCGCTCCCACCGGACAGCGTTCCGCACACAACGCACAACGAATACACGCGGCTTCGTCCTTGACGATGGCGGAATGCCCCGAGCGGTCGTTCGCATCGAGGCGTCCCGCTAGTCGCTGCTCCAACGTTTGGTTGAGAAGCCCGTCGCCTTCCAATCGGTCGAGCGAGACCAACCGCAAGCACAACTCAGGACACACGTCGGCGCAACCGCCGCAGAGAATGCACTTTTCGGAATCAAAAATTGTGTTTACGCCGCAGTCCAGGCAGCGGCAACCCTCACACAGGGCGCGAGGTTCGTCGTACCCCAACTCCACCACCACCTGCTGGCTTGGCAGCCGTGCTTCCGGGGAACGCGTGGGAACGGGCGCGCGGGGTATTTTTTCGTAGTCTTGTTCGCGGCTGTAGTTGGGCAACTCTTGGTGCGTGACTTCCGTATGCGCCGACAACTTGCGGCCGGTAACTCTCTCGAATACGCGGCGGGCCACTTGCTTTCCATTGGCCACGGCATGGATTAATAGTTTAGGGCCGTAAGCGATATCGCCCGCCACGAACACATCGTCGGCCGTGGTGTTAAACGATTCGTCGATCTTGATCAGACCGCGTTCGTCGCGTTGGACGTCATCGGCATCAAGAAACGAGAGGTCGGGGCGTTGGCCGATTCCCCAAACGACGGTATCGGCTTCGAGGGTCGTTTGATCGGTTTCGTCGAACTCCGGCGCGAAACGCCCTTCGTCGTTAAACACGCGCACGCATCGCTGGAAGACGACCGCTCGCGGCCGCTGATTCTCACCGAGCAAAATCTCGACCGGGCTGAGGCTGTTGTGACGGCAAACGCCTTCTTCGTCGCCTTCGAGGATCTCGACATCGTCGGCGGGCATCTCTTCCAGGCTTTCCAGGCTACAAAGATGCACCTGGCCAACGCCTTCGCCGCGCAGCGCGGTTCTCGCGATGTCGACCCCCGTCTGTCGCACCACGGTGCGGGCGATATCGTAAGCGACATTCCCGCCGCCAATCACGACAATGTTTCCTTGGAGATCGACCGGCCGGCCCAACGCCACGTCGCGCAACACTTCCGCGCCTCCCAGAACGCCCGCGGCGTCGGCGCCGGGAATGGGCAAGGCCCGCGATTGTTTGAGGCCAACCGCTACTATCGTGGCGCTGTGTTGTTCACGGATTTCGGCGAAGGAAATATCAACGCCTACGCGTGTGTTACAGAGAAAAGTAACGCCCAACGAACGAATAAATTCCACCTCGGCTTTGATCAAGTCGCGAGGTAAGCGGTATTCGGGAATGCCAAAGGCCAGCATGCCGGCCGGAGCGGGCTCCATTTCGTAGATCGTCGGCCGACAGCCCAGCAGAGCCAAGTCGTGAGCCGCCGCTAAGCCCGCCGGGCCGGAGCCGATGATGCCCACGCTCGGGCCATCGGAGTTGCAGGGCAAAACTTGGTTGGAAATGAAGTCGACAAAACTGGCCAACTCTTCTCCCTGCGACGACTCTCGCCCTGCCGCATGGGCGAGCAACTGCTTGATCAGGCCAAACCGACCGCCGCCGTCCGCTCTTTTTTCACGCGCTCCATGCTGCTCTATGGCAAAACGCTTCAACGCACGAATGGCGAGCGAGGCGTCGAGCACACTTCGGCGGCAAGCCGCCTCGCAGGGAGCGCCACATACATAGCCGCAAATCGAGGCCAGCGGGTTGGGGCCGCGGGCAATGAGGTAAGCATCTTCGTGACGCCCCTCCGCGATGGCGCGTACATACCCCCTGGCGTCGGTGTGAACCGGGCAGGCATCTTGGCAGAGTATCTGCTTTCGCCAATACTCCGCAGTCGGAACTTCTACGGTAAGTCGTTCCATAACAACATCTTACCACGAATACATGACAAAAGGATCTGTTATTCACTGTTTGTTGTGCGTAAATTTATCATCGGTTACTTCGGGTGTCAAGGTAGGTGAATTCTAATTTTTATGCGTCGTGGCGCTGGTACAGAAGAACCCCCCTGCGCAGACTGTGGCGTGCTCCCCAAAAGTTGATCCATGTGTTATGAGAGTCTAACCACTCGCAGGGGCAGAAGGACTTTCCGATGAAGAGCAAGAAGCACAGGCCGGAACAGATCATTAAAACTGCCTCCTCAACAGAATTTGTGGGTGAATTCTGGTTCAGGGAGGGCCGGTGTGATGGCGAAGGCAAAGGGGCGTCCCTTTGCCGAGCCCGAACAGAGGTGGGCATGAGACGCCCACATTCCGGATTCGACCCACTAAAATCCCTGAAAAGCCGAAAAACAGTTCGCGTCGGAGAACACTAACGGGGCGATATCCGTCGTCTGAAACCATTGTAGAATGCGGTAACTACAAACACAGACAGCACGGGTATAGTAAGCATACGATGGATACAGCAGAAAATCGGCCGCCGCGCGTGGCGATAATTGGCGGCGGTATTACGGCCTTGGCGGCGGCGCAACGTCTGGCGAAGGCGGCGCCGGGTTTGGCGCAAGGGCTGGATGTCTCGCTGTTGATTGCCGACGATTACGCGGGCGGCCTCTTGAAAACCACTCGCCGCGATGGTTTTCTGGTCGAACACAGCGCCGACATGTTCACCAGCAAGCAGCCCTGGTCGCTCGATTTGTGTCGGGAAATCGGCTTCGAATCGGAGTTGATTCCCACCAACCCAGCCCAGCGGCGAGCATATATTGTTTGGCGAGGACGCCTGCACCCCGTGCCCGCCGGTTTCACGCTGATGGCGCCTTCGCGCATTGGTCCCATTCTGCGCACTGGGCTGTTGAGTCTGCTGGGAAAGATGCGTCTGGCGGGGGAGTATTTTGTGCCGGTTCGCCGCGATGGCAAGGAGGAAAGTTTGGCGGAATTCGCCCGCCGCCGCTTCGGGCGAGAGACGTACGAACGGCTGATCCAACCGTTGATTGGCGGCATCTATACGGCCGACCCCGAACTCTTGAGCGTGGCCGCCACGATGCCTGAATTCCTCGAAATGGAACAACGGCACGGCGGAATCTCGCGGGCCATGCTCAAAGAGCAACGCGGTAAAAAGCAACGCAGCAAGGCCGACGAACAGGTGAGCGGCGCCCGCTACAATCTGTTCCACGCGCCGCGTGAAGGAATGAGCCACTGGATGCAGGCCTTGGTCGGCCAACTGCCCAAGCCATGGTTGCGATACAACACGCGCGTGCACTCGGTCGGGCGAGAAGGCGAGCAATGGCGCGTGACGATTGCCGGGCGTTCCGAGCCGGAAATGTACGACGCCGTGTTGCTTGCGCTCGGCGCGCCGCCGGCTGCGCGTCTGTTGCACGACGCCCACTTGGAACTCTCCACCGCGTTGGCTGAAATTCCCCATGCGAGTTCGTCGATTGTGATTCTAGGTTGCCGCCTTTCGCAATTTTCCCGGCCGCCGGAAGGATTTGGCTGCGTTGTGCCGATGGTCGAAAATCGCCGAATCTTGGCCGTCAGTTTCGCCAACAATAAATTTCCCGGCCGCGCGCCGGAGGACCACATTCTGCTGCGCGTGTTTGTCGGCGGCGCCTGCCAACCGGAACTGGCGGAGCTTTCCGACGCCGACACTTACGACCTAGTGCGCGGCGAACTCTCTGAAATCCTGGGCTACCATGGCGAGCCTGTGTTTCAAGACATTGTTCGCTATCAAGGCGTGATGCCGCAATATCATTTGGGGCACGCGCAGCGCGTAGCTCGTATCGAAACCCTAACCGCCATGCTGCCAGGACTCGAACTAGCCGGAAACGCCTACCATGGCGTCGGGATTCCCTTTTGCATACACAGCGGCCAACAAGCGGCCGAGCGAATATTATCGCACAGCTAAAGAACGCTACTTTCGCTGTGAAAGGCGACTAGAGGACAATTGCTTCTCGAAGGCTCCTCAGGGCTTGAATTCCCGCGGGATGAGAACCGTGGGGTCATTCAGGGCAGGTTGCTCGCGAGCACAATCATCAAGAAGGTTTCTGGCCCTGCTGGAATCTACAGGAAATACATCAACTAAAAAAATGGGGGGGAATGTTGCATGCCTATTTTTGTCATGAAAAAGCTAGTGAATTGGTTGCCGGCCGCCTTCTTGGCGCCGGCGTTGTTGTTGGGGTGGGCGTCTGCGGCAAACGCCGAGCCGCCGCGCGTCACCGTCGTGGTGGGTGAACTGCTGCCGGAAGAGCAGGCCGCGCCGGCTGCCAACCCACGCAAGCCCAGTCTGCTCAAGCGGCCGTTCGGCGTCGATTTTGATCGCGCCGGAAATATGACGATCGTCGAGTTGGAGGGAGGCCGCGTGTTTCGGCTCACTGCCGCCGGAGTGTTTTCGCAAATCGCGGGCGATGGCGCAACAAATTACGCCGGCGATGGCGGCCCGGCCTCCGAAGCGAAATTCAACGGCATGCACAATGTGGCCGTAACGCCAAGCGGCGACATTTACATCGCCGATAGCTGGAACCATTGCATTCGCAAAATCGACGGCGAAACAAACACCATCACCACGTTTGCCGGAACGGGAAAACCCGGCTTCTCCGGCGATGGAGGACCGGCCCTGCAAGCCAGTTTCGATTTCATTATGTGTATCACGCTCAACGCCGCCCACGACACACTCTACGTGGCCGACTTGAAAAATCGCCGCGTGCGAAAAATCGATCTGAAAACCACGCTCGTATCCACGATTGCCGGCAACGGCCAGAAGGGCGTTCCAAAAGACGGCGCGGTGGCGGTGGAAGCGCCGTTGGTCGATCCTCGCGCCGTCGCGGCCGATTCTCAAGAGAACGTCTATATTCTCGAACGCGGCGGAAATGCACTTCGCCGCCTAACGCCCGACGGCCGCATCGAAACGGTTGCCGGAACCGGCCGCCGGGGCGATCACGATGGACCAGCCCTCCAAGCGGAATTCGGCTCGCCCAAACATATTTGTGTCGACGCCGACGACAACGTGCTCATCGCCGACGACCAAAACGGCCTGGTTCGCCTGTTCGATCCTCGCAAAAAAACCGTGACCAGCGTTCTCGGCCGAAAACAAAACCGCCCGTCCATCGCACTGTTGAATCCACACGGCGTTTGTTACCAACGCGGCCGGCTGTACGTTGTCGATTCGGGCCACCATCGCATCTTGCAGATGCCCTGGCCGGGAAGGAAAACGAAACCGTCGGCCGACGGATCATGAATTTCGATTGGCGTCGTTCGACGACTGGGCTTATCCCGATATCCCGAAAAAGGGAAACATCTGCCGCAGAAGCGTGGCTCGCAATTTGTTATACTCACACGGCTTGCCGTTCAATGAAAAATGCGACCTATTCAACCGCGAGCGGTATCACACCTTTCGAGAGGCGCCCATGAGATTCGTCGCTTGCCGTAGTGTTCGTTTGAGATCCAAAGCGGTCGTATTTGGGCTCCCGGTGTGGGAAATCGCTTATGGTCCCGATGGCAAACTTGGCCAGCGGCGCGGCCATGCGAAAGCCTGGGTGGCGATCGGCGATATCGCCACCGGCGGTTTGGCGATCGGCGGAGTTGCCCGCGGCGCCATCGCGATTGGCGGCGTGGCCTGCGGAGGACTCGTTTTGGGAGGCGTGGCTTTCGGGGCGGTTGGCTTGGGAGGCGTCGCGATTGCGGTTTTGGCGTTGGGCGACGCGAGTATTGGCGTCGTTGCCTTGGGCGGCGCCAGTGTGGGGTATGTTGCCGTGGGAGGCGCCGCGTTGGGCTATTACGCCTGTGGCGCTGCCGCCGCCGGCAGGTTTGTGTATTCTATCGCCGTGCAAGATCCTGAAATGACGAATCTGATGAACCGTTGGTTTGGCGGTTGACGCCTAAGCACCGCTCGATAAATAACGGTCGCATTTGTGTAGCCATCGTCGCCAGACGGTGGGTGAGCGGTGAACCATCCCACGCTCTGGCGAGCATGGCTACGACACTAATTTCCCGCTCGATGCTAAGGCTTCGTCCGTAAATTAGCCGCTGCCGGAATCGTCGGGCGGCGGTTCGCCATGGATTTTCGTGGGCTGGCCGATTGCGCTGGCGGCCACGATCAACATCCCATAGAGCAGGCTCAGAAACACCACGCCGGCAGTCAGGCAGACGCCGAAATGGTCGCGCAGCAGCACCAGCGTGGGCGGCTCCGGGATTTCTTTTTCCAGCGAACGGCGGGCTACCGGCCCCGATTTCGCCTGCTCGCGCAACGCCTGGCGAAATTCTCGCCAATGCCGCGTGTTTGCCGCCTGGCTGGAGGGATCGAGCGCTGTGCGCCGCGCGGCGAAAATTCCGAACACCAACGCCGCCAACATCGCGACGTAGCCCAATCCCCAGGCAACCCGACGCCAGACGCGGCGGCGAACGGCGGGTTGAGCGGTCGGACCAGAATCAATCTGCTCGGGAGATGTCATGGCTTGGCCAGAATATCGAGAACAGCACTGGCCATGGTCGTCACGCCGGTCGCCAGGGCGGGTTCAATGTCGGGGTAAAATAGCGGCGAATGGAGCGACGGCGCAACCTGCCCGAGCTGTTGGAAGCGGTCCAGCCGTTGCCGATCCACCGCGCCCAAACGATACATCATGATCGGCACGCCCGCCCGACCATATCGGCTGAAATCTTCGCCGCCCATTGAGGCTTCCGCCTCCAACACGTTTTCCTGGCCCAGCGTGGTTTGAAAAACGTTTACCAGCCGAGCAGTTAAATCGTCGTCGTTGCGTAGCGAGGGAGTGCCTTCCGAGATGCTGATAATCGGCGCCGGCGCCCGGGCGCCCATGGCAACCGCCTTGGCTTTGCGGGCGATGCCCT
>JAJRWU010000133.1 GCA_024276655.1 Planctomycetota bacterium | reverse complement strand
TTGCGTTACCAACTCGACCTCACCGGCGCCAAGCCGGTCAGCCAAGATGGCAGTAGCGGCGCAAGCACGGTATTGATCGACGGCAGGCCGGTGATGGCCTCCACCACGTTGGCCATCGCCTGCCAGGGCAAGCAGATTCAAACCGTGGAAAGCTTCGGCGGCGCCCAACCCGATTCGGCGCCGGTGGCGTTTGTTCAGCACGACGCCCAGCAATGCGGCTTCTGCACGCCCGGCTTCGTGGTGGCCGCGCGAGCCTTCCTCGATAAACACCCCCACGCCACCGAAGAAGAAATCCGCAAGGGCCTCAACGGCAACATCTGCCGCTGCGGCACTTACGCCAACGTCATTCAAGCCGTACTGTCGGCAACGAAAGGAGGCTGATCATGGCGGACATTCAATACACTTGGCCGTCGAAGGAAAAGGCCTCGGTTCTCGGTCATTCCGTGTTACGGCTCGATGGCCTGGAAAAATCAGTCGGCGCGGCCAAATACACCTACGACATCAACCTAAAAAACCAGCTCATCGCCCAGGCGCTCGGCTCGCCCTATGGCCATTGCAAAATTAAGTCGATCGACATTGCTCCGGCAATCCAAGTGAAAGGCGTGGTGCATGTCGAACTGCTGCGCAAAGCGGGCGATGAACTCCAGTGGAACGGCGAGTTGATCGCGATGGTGGCGGCGGAAAGCGAAGGCGCGGCCGGCGAAGGCGTGGCGGCGTTGAAGGTCGACTACGAAGTTCTGCCGTCGTTCACGCACGACGAAAACCTCGCAGAGGCCAAGAAACGAAAGCTCACCACCAAGGCCGGCGGCAAGATCGAACTGCAAAACGAACCCGGCGACGATGACGACGAAGAAGAATTTGAAGCGGCCGAAATCGAGCGGCTGTTCAAGGAGTCGGCTTATGTGGTCGAAGGTTATTACGGGGTCGACGCCATCGCTCACTGCTGCCTGGAGCCACATGGTTCAACCGTCGAATGGAATGGCGACAAGCTCAAGGCCTACCATTCCACGCAGAACGTTTCCGGAACCGATGAAGGGTTCGCCACTGCGTTGAACATCACCTCCGACGACGTCGAGGTGGAATGTAATTTCATCGGCGGCGGCTTCGGCAGTAAATTCGCCGCCGATTATTGGAGCGTCGCCGCGGCGCGCGTTTCCAAGGAAACCGGCCGGCCGGTGAAGTTCATGCTCTCGCGAGATCAGGAACTGAAAATCGCCGGTAATCGTCCTTCGGGGTATATCAACGTGCGGCTCGGCGCCGATAAAAACGGCGTCGTCCAAATTTGGGATTCGCACCATTGGGGCACCGCCGGCACGAAAGGCCGGGGCGTTAGCCAGAGTGTGATTCCCTACGTGTTCCGCCCCAAAAACTTTCGCCGCCTCGCGACCGGCGTGAAGACAAACACCGTTGGCTCGCGCGCTTGGCGGGCGCCGAACCATCCTCAAGCTTGTGCGATGACGCAAACGGCCTACGACGACTTGGCCGCTCAAATGGGCGTCAGCAGCTACGACATTTTCATGCGGAACCTCGATAACATTTCCTCTCGCCAAACGGCCGACGTCTACCGCCGGGAATTGGAAATCGCGGCCAAGCTGATGGACTGGAAAGCCAAGTGGCATCCTCACGGCAAGGGCGAAGCCCAGGGTTCGATCGTCGAAGGGATGGGTATTGCGTTGCATGAATGGGGCGGCGTGGCGAACAATTCCTCCGCCACGATTCGCATCCATCCTGACGGCGGCGTGGAATCGTTCTGCGGCACCCAGGAACTGGGCACGGGAACGCGAACGGCCTGCGCGATGGTGGTGGCTGAAACCTTCGGCCTCGCGCCGACCGATATCAAGGTTCACATCGGCAATTCCAAACTGCCGGTGAGCGGCGCCTCTGGCGGCAGCACCACGATTGGCGCCATTAGCGAATCGCACCGGCGGGCGAGCCTCAACGCGTTGGCGAAGCTGTTTGAGTCGGTGGCCGGAAAACTTTCCGCCAAGGCCGAGCAACTCGAAGCGGTAGGCGGCGTCATTCGCGTGAAAGGCGATCCGACCAAGAGCATCGGCTGGCGAGAGGCGTGTGGTTCGCTGGGGCTCAAGCCGCTGGAAGCCAGCGCCAGCCACAAACGGGGCGATAAATCGTCGCTTTCGTCGGAGGGCGTGGGCGGCGTGCAAATGGCGCACGTGGCGGTCGACCGGGAAACCGGCGTCGTGAGAATGAAGAAGTATGTCGCCGTGCAAGACATGGGTTTGGTGGTCAATCCCGTGACTGCGGAGAGCCAGATTTACGGCGCCGTGATCATGGGCATCTCTTACGCCTTGTACGAACATCGTTTGACCGACCCGGCCACGGGCGCCTTTATCAACGCCGAAATGGCCGACTACCAACTCCCCCGCATCGGTGATATCGGCGAGATTGTGGTTGAACTGTTTGAACCCGAAGACCAACGCCAACGCGGCGTGATTGGCCTGGGCGAACCGCCCGTGATCAGCCCCGGCGCGGCAATTTCCAATGCCGTGGCGAACGCCCTGGGTGTTCGCGTACCGGTGCTGCCTCTTGTTCCAGAACGTGTTCTTGACGCCCTCAAAGCAGGGAAGGCCTAGTCCTATGAAAGCATTTGATTACGCGGCCCCGCGCACTGAAAGCCAGGTGGTCGACCTCCTTTCGCCGCAAGCGGGGCACACTGCAATTATCGCCGGCGGCACCGACCTCATGGGCCTCATGCGGAGCATGGTGGTAACGCCCGACCGGGTCGTGAACATCATGGAGGTGGAATCGCTTCGCGAGTTGGGGCCCGACGAACACGGCGCCATTCGCATCGGAGCGGCGGTGCATCTCGACGAACTGCTGAGCATTCCGTATTTGGAAAATTACCCCGCCCTGGGGCAGGCCCTACGCGGCATGAACAGCATGCAGTTGCAAGCCCAAGGCACCGTCGGCGGCGATATTTGCGTGCAGCCGCGCTGTTGGTTTTATCGCAGCGGGTTGTCTTCGCTGGTCGACGCTCAAGGCGTGATCGAACAAGGCGATCATCGCAACCACGCTATTTTCGGCAATGCCGGTCCGGCGAAGTTTGTTTCTGGTTCGCGTTTGGCGCCGGCGCTCATCGCCCTGGAAGCCGAAGTGCGGCTGCTGGGCCCCCAACCCGACGAACAACGTTGGATCCCCTTGGCCGACCTATACCGTATTCCTCGCATGGAAGGGCAACGCCACACAACGCTCGAAGCGGGCCAATTCGTCACGCACATTCGCCTGCCGGCGGTTGATCTGGCTCAAGGCGGCGCCACCAGCGGCGCGTATGAAGTGCGGCATGGCGAAGGGCCCGATTACCCGCTGGCGGCGGCGGCGGTGAAGCTCTCGTTTAGCGGTTCGACGATTGGCGGCGCAACCATCAGCGACGCGCGCGTCGTGCTGGGGCAAGTGGCGCCCACGCCCTGGTTCTCCGAAGAAGCCCGGCGGGCGCTTATTGGCCGCGTGATAACACCGCAAATCGCGGAGGAAGCGGGCGCGGCGGCCGTATTGCGAGCCACGCCCCTGGCGAGAAATCAGACCAAGGTCCAGCATGCGAAGGTCGCCGTGAAACGCGCCGTGCTGTTGGCGGCTGGCCTGGAAACGGGAGGGTTTTAATCTCCCGCTGGATTGTCGCTACCGAGGTGTTGTCGCTACCGAGGTGTTGTCGCTACCGAGGTGTTGTCGCTACCGAGGTGTTGTCGCTACCGAGGTGTTGTCGCTACCGAGGTGTTGTCGCTACCGAGGTGTTGTCGCTACCGAGGTGTTGTCGCTACCGCGTTTAGAAGTTACCAGATATTCAAGCCACGATATTCAAGCACTCTATTCAAACAAGAGGCGAAAAATGGCCTATCAAAGATATTTTGAAGACGAAGCCCGCGCTGACCAACCGGCGTGCATTCACTTGCGCAGCAAGAGTATGTATGTGACGGGCGAAATGAAACCCAACCACCCTGACGAAAACTGCGAGATCCACTGCTGGTGCAATCAAAGCCAGCACATTCTCGGGCCCGACCAACAAGATGTCGACCGCACGCTCTGCATTATCGGCCGCGACTGTTTTCGTGAAACCCGCTAGCCAGTTTGGCGCCCGCAGCCCCGCTGAGTCGTACGATTCACCGGGGCTTTTTTTTGGTCCTTCGCCAATATCGGTTCCTCACCGATTTTAATGGCTGATTGCAGTCCGCTTCACTTAGATCGCGCTGATGAGAGCGAGGCGGCGCACGGAAAACCCCCGCTCGGCTCGACACCTCCCTATTCTCCGAAACCCAACAACAATCCGCGACCCTTACAAGGGCAAGCACCCACTAAAAACGCCGAAGAGCCTCCGCTGAGAAGCGTCAATTCGGAATGAAACTGCTGCTAGTTCCATTACGTTAAGCCGTGCCTTTAGAGGCCTTGAGGGCTGAAATGTTCACCCAGAAACCACAGAGGAGCGTCTGAGCTTCCGCCGGCGGCGTGTAAAATCGATCCCGCTTCCCTGGCGCCGAAGGCAACAGCCGGCAACTTCACGCTGCACGCTCGCACAATTGGGGGCTGCCGATTATCAATCGCTTCATGAAACGCTGTCGGCTTTCGGGAAACACTCGCCATGTTTTTGCCTGCCGAGGATGGACGGAATCGAGTCAGCACCGCCACCGCCATTTTATTGCTCGTCCGAAATATTCTGATAAGTCGCGAACCCATTTATGGACTTGCAAACTGGCCAGCATCAAGAACCTGTCATACATCGACGCTGAGAAAGGCCGCTTCATCACCATTCTTCCCAAAAGTCAGGAAGGTAACCGTTCGCGGCGCCGCAGGAAATTGCGACAGCAATTTGTCCGACCATTCAAAACCCACGAACGGTTAAAAAACCTATCCTGGAGGCCAGCCCATTTGCCGTCCGCCTAGCAGGTGGAAGTGCAGGTGGTCGACTGCCTGGCCGCCATCGGCGCCGCAGTTGACCACCACCCGATAACCCGATTTGGCCAGCCCTTGTTCGTCGGCCAATTTTCGAATCACTGTCCAGAGGTGTCCTGTCAGCGGTTCATCGTGGTCGGCAAGTGCGGCTAGGTTGACGATTTCTTTTTTGGGAATGACCAAAATATGCGTCGGCGCCTGCGGCGCGACATCGCGAAAAGCCAAGCACAGATCGTCTTCGTACAGAATGTCGGCGGGGATTTCGCGGTCGATGATTTTTTTGAAGATGGTTTTTTCGGGCATCGTAATCACTCTCAAAGGACCTACCGGCAATGGTATTGCCGCATTATACTGCACACAGTTGGGAATGACACAACTTCGTCAGCGATAGACCACGATGACATTTTACCGTTCACGAATCTTACTCGGCGCCGCACTCATGCTGCCCTGCTTCACATGGGGTTGCACAAAACAAACCGCGGTTTCCACGGCGCCGCCCGCCAACACGACGTCGCCCGCCCGGGCAAGCGCGACTGCTGCCGGAAATGCGGCGCCGCAACCGGGCGCCCAGGGCGAATCGACCGAAACTGGTTCGGAAACCGGGAGCGCCCCGGCGAAGAGCGACGATGTTGTCGCGATCAGTTTCGATGATCTGATTTGCAGCATCCAGCCCGATATTCAATTCCGCCCCTGGATGCTCACGCCCCGCGTCAAGGAACTCGATGGGCGCAGAATTCGCGTTTCTGGCTACATGCTCCCCGACTTGAAGCAGAAAGGCATTAAGGAGTTTGTGTTTCTGCGGAACACGGAGTGCAAGTTTGGTCCTGGCGGACAGGCCGACCACCTGATTCGCGTCACGATGCAAGACGGCGCCACCGCCGACTACCGCGGCAACAAGCCGCTCGAAATAACCGGGCGGCTGAAAATCAATCCTTTCGAAGGCCCCGATGGAAACACCTGGTGCATCTACGACCTGGATTGCGAATCGGTTTCCTGGAACCGAAGGTAAGCATCGAGCGGAAAATTAGTGTCGTAGCCATGCTCGCCAGAGCGTGGGATGGCTCACCGCTCACCCACCGTCTGGCGACGATGGCTACACAAATGCGACCGTTATATTTATCGAGCGGCGCTAAGGGCCGTTGCTGCTTGGGAAACTCTTCCTGATCACGTGAAACAGGCGATTGATAGCCTGTGCAAGCCATTCACGCCGCAGCCGTGATTCACATCACCGACGCCAATTCACGCCAAACGCGGTAGCGGATCTCGCAGCAGCCGACTCCCACTCTGGTCAGTGGCAACATGGTCCCATGGCAGAGTTTGGGCGATTCAGTGTTTTGCTGCCGCTACGTTGTTAGTAGCAAGGAACCGATCGAGAAGATGACGTGTCTGATGCAGTTTTACCAGAACAGACTGTTTTTGGGTGAAGCGATTACGCCAGAGTTGCTTGGCAGGAATGGCAATTTGTTCGTTCCCGCAAGTGAGGAGTCGCCCATTGTCGTGCCGCGCTGGTCAGCCGAGCAATAGTCTCACGCAATCGGAAGGTAGCCGGATACGGCTCGCCGATTGAGCAACCGTTGTTCTGTAAATTCTGTTGATTTTCTTCTCGGTGGTTAGTGATTGGTGGAGCGGCTTCGCCGCGTTGTTGCTTGCGTTCACGCAGACCAGGGGGCTCATTGCCGCCCCCTTGGAACCCCGCTAGC
>JAJRWU010000009.1 GCA_024276655.1 Planctomycetota bacterium | reverse complement strand
TTCACTTTTCAATCGTCTATTCGATTTTCCGATATTCTCGACGGCACCTCAAACACGATTGCCATTGGAGAAGTAACCGGGGTCGGCTTCAAGGGCGGACCCCACCAAACCGGCGGCACCGGGGTTCCACGCCGCGGCGCTGCCGAAGCGGTTTTTCGTCCGGCTTTGGTTTCGCCTCCCTATTCCGATTCGCAAGGCACTTCAAACACCACGACGCAAGGCTATCCCTCGCCCGATGGCGCGAATAACCCGCAGCCCTCTTGGAGTTGGTGGAAAGCCGCGCCCCATGCTTATAAGCCCACGTATTTATCGTGTTGGGGAATTAATTCCGATTGGCCTGGCCCTGGCAGTTGGCATCCTGGCGGCGCTCAATTCGGCATGGTCGATGGCTCCGTTCGATTCATCCCCGAAACCATCGAGGTTCGTAGATGGAACGGAAACACGTTGGACACGGGCGTCTGGAGCCACCTCAACACATTCAAGGGCGGCGAGCCATCGCCCAACATTCCCTAACCGAGAGATCGGATTCGTTGAAAGCACAATCGTAAAAAACGCGGCTGGAGGTCTGGCTTGTTTGCGAGTCGGCTCTCCGTCGCATACGTAGAACCAAGCCGCTGGGAGCGCCAAGGCGTACACAGCCCTGTTTAACTGTTTGACTGAGAAAGGGAGACAAAATGCGACGTCTTTTTCTGGCTGGCGCGTTTTCCGCGTTGCTGCTGGCGGGTTGCGGTCCGAGCTTCACTGAAGGCCGTTTAGATGAAAGCGACCCCGATTACATAGATACTTCCGACCCAACTTCCGTGAACATGAACGATGTGAACGGCGGGATGCCCGCAGGTGTGGAGCAGGGAACTCCCAGCCCCGGCGGACCCTAAACAACGAATCTGAAATGCCTTTTTTCCGAAACCCAGCCCTCGGTGGGGCTGGGTTTTTTTGTGTCGCTGATACCAATGTTGTACGATGGTTGTACGATGTCGCCTCGTGTTTACGTGTCGGCAATATGGTGTTTGAGTGTGTTTTCCTGACGCGTTTGTCAACTTGAGGACGCAAGTCCCTTCACGCGATTTGGCTGTAAATCCGTTTTTCGCGGCGCCGCTGGCAATGAACCCCTGGCGGGTTTGTTGCGTAAACGCAACAGGCGCCAGACGCAATACCGTTGCAATCGCCACGCCGCCGCCGATTGGCGGATGTATTCTCACTTTCACCGTGAACACGAATTTCGCGGCTTCTCAATACTTCGCCCGATAAGGCGCGACGCATTCGCATGCTGCTTGATGCGAATGCCGCTTTTTCGGCGGTCTGAGGTATATATACTCCGCACGGCAAGGAGTGACACCATCGCATCGTACTGATGCGAAAGTCAGATTTTTGGCCGCGCGAGGCATAACCTATATTTGAGTGCTTTCGCGGAAAGGACGCCCGCGCGAGCGCTGTTCTTTATCTCGCCAATTCGCACCGAGGGTTTGTATGCGTCCCGACGATGTCCTCTTCAATGTCCGCCAGGGCGAGCGCACCGCGCGCTACGAAGAAGTTGAAAGCCGTCTGGTGTTCACCGCGCATCCTCTGGGTGAGTTGGTTGTCGAACACCTCGACGACGCTCTCCTCAAGGAGCAAACCGCCAATGTCGCTCCGGCGGCCAACGCGGCCAACGATATCGGTCTGGAAGGCGTGCGAGACTTGTACGGCTTTGCCGGCGCGGGTCAAACCGTGGCCGTGATCGACAGCGGCATCGCGTACGACCATACGGCATTGGGCGGCGGTTTGGGTGAGTCGTACCGTGTTGTGGGCGGTTGGGATTTTACGGAAGAGAACGACGCCGATCCTTACGACGATGGTCCGGCTGGTTTTCATGGAACGCACGTGGCGGGAATCATCGGCAGCGACGACCCCACCTATACCGGCGTGGCGCCGGAAGTCGATTTGGTTGCGTTGCGCGTGTTCAACGACCAGGGCGAAGGCCAATTCGAATGGATCGAAAATGCGCTGCAATGGGTGCATGATAATCTAGACACATTTGAAAACCCGATCACGACGGTCAATATGTCGTTGGGCGTGCAATGGAATGGCGAAGGCCTGCCGCCTTCGGCGCGGCTGGAAGATGAATTCGCCCAGCTTCAGGAGCATGGCGTTTTCATTTCGGTGGCGGCGGGCAATTCGTTCGACGCCCAGAACGCCGCGCGTTTGAATTATCCGGCATCGAGCCCCTTGGTCGTTTCGGTGGGCAGTGTAGACGCCGAAGGCCGGGTGAGTGATTTTTCGCAACGCAGCGATCGCACTCTTTTCGCGCCCGGCGAACGCATCACGAGCACCGTTCCCGACTACGTGTTCGGAGTCGATGGCGACCCCAACGACTTTGAATTCGCTTCGGGCACCAGCATGGCGGCGCCGTATGTGGCGGGGGCCAGCGTTCTGGTGCGGCAGGCGATGGAGTTCAACGGCTACCAAAACATCACCCAAGACACCATCTACGACCAACTCCGCAGCACTTCCGACCTCGTTTTCGATTCCGCCAGCAGTTCGCTTTATCGCCGGGTGAATATCGGCCGCGCGATCGACGTCCTCATGCCGGACGACGACTTCGGCTCCACCGCCGGCGCGGCGAAACAAATCGGGCGTTTGGGCGAGAGTCTTAATATCGCGGGGTTGATCGGCAACACGGCCGACCTCGACTTCTTCCAGTTCACCGCCGACGCCGCCGGGCGGGTGGCGTTGCAGGTTGATGCGTTTGAAAATTTGCAGGCCGACGTCGGCGTGTTGGGAAAATCGGTCACTCAAGACAGCGACGGGACGTACCGTTTCGATGTGCAAGCCGGCGAGACGGTTTCGTTCTCGTTGGCCACGTCGGCCGGAATTGGCCGTTACGACGTAGCCCTTGGCCTAACGCCGCAACAAGACCAACGCACGGTCGTCGATTGGGGAGTGATCGAGCAAGCCGAATTCGACGTGAAACAAATCGGCGGCGAGGCTTGGCGGCAGGTAACCGCTTCTCGCGACGGCCTCTTGACCATTGAGGCCGTGTCGAGCACGGGAGCATCGTCGAACAATGCGGTTTTCGAGATCTACGACGCCAACGGGCGGCTGTTGGTTTCCAGCAGCGCGGCGGCGGGCGGCGCAAGAGCCGATTTGCAAGCGGCGGCCGACGCCACCTACTTGGTGCGTATTGAAAACGCCGGTCCCGACGCCCGCTTCAAACTGACGAATCTTGTCTCGGCGTCGCAAGGCGTTGTTGAGGTCTGGGGAACCGACGGCGACGACGCATTCCAATTCGATGCGCGGGCGGGTTTTCAGGTCACGGTCAATGGCGTGTCGTACGACTTCGCCGCATCGGAGGTGAACGCCTTCACGCTTCGCGGCGGCGGCGGAGAAGATACGCTGCGTTTGCAAGCCGCCGCCGACAACGACTTCGCCACCCTGCGCGTCGGCCAGACTGAGTTATCCAACAGCCGTTTCCGCCTGCTCGCCACGCAGTTTGAAGACGTGCAACTTTTCTCCGGCGGCGGCGCCGACTTTGTAAAAATGTACGATTCCGCCGGCGACGACCAATACGTCGGCCGCGCCGACTCCAGTTCGCTGCGCGGCGACGGCTTTCAAAATGTGGCCTCGGTTTTTGAGAACGTGCGAGTGTACGCCACCGCCGGCGGCGCCGACACAGCGCAACTCTATGACGCGGCGGGCGACGATGTGTTTGTCGGCCGGGCGGCCTGGAGTTCACTTCGCGGCGAAGGCTATTACAATTATGTGGTGGGATTCGAAAATGTGCGGGCCTATGCGACAGCCGGCGGCGACGACACTGCCTATTTCTACGATTCGGCGGGCGACGACCGTTTCGTCGGCCGCAGCCGCTGGAGTTCCCTGCAAGGCGAAGGGTTCGACAACTTCGCTTCAGGATTCGAAAACGTCCAGGCATTTGCCAACGCCGGCGGCAACGATTTGGCCCAGTTCTACGATTCCGCCGGCGACGACCGCTACGTCGGCCGTGGTTCCTTCAGTTCGATGCAAGGCGCCGGCTATTTCAATGCCGCGACGGCTTTTGAAAATGTGCGAGTGTACGCCACCGCCGGCGGCGACAACCTGGCGCAGCTCTATGACACGGCGGGCGACGATGTTTTCGTCGGCCGCGAAGCCTGGAGTTCCCTCCGTGGCGATGGCTACTACAACTATGTGCTGGGGTTCGAAAATGTCCGAGCCTATGCGACAGCCGGCGGCGCCGATGCGGCCTACTTTTACGATTCCGCGGGCGACGACCGTTTTGTCGGCCGCGACCGTTGGAGTTCCCTGCGCGGAGACGATTATTACAACTACGTCGTGGGGTTTGAAAGTGTGGCCGCCTACGCCACCAGCGGCGGTAACGACATCGCGTATTTTCGCGACTCCAACGGGGCCGACGTCTTTGAAGCGTCCGACCAATACGCCACCATGGTCGGCGCCGGCTATTCCAACTACGCGCGAGGCTTCGGCCAAGTGTTCGCTTACGCTACGAACGGCCGCGATACGGCTCGGTTGCTGGGGTCGGCGCGGTCCGACCTGCTTCGCTACGGCGCGTTTGCGGAACTCTCGGGTGAAGCATATTCCAACGCCGTGCGCGGCTTCGACCGCGTGGAAGTGGACGGCGGTTCGGGTGGGTTTGATCGGGCCGTTTTTGAATCGCTCGGCGCCGATGACTATTTTCTAGGACGCGGGAATCTCGCCCGTTTGAATATCGACGCCGTGACCATCGAAACACGCGAGTTTGAATTCATCACGGCGCGTGCGCGCTCTAACGAAAAAGCGGCCGCCGATGTTTCGGCGGTCGATTATTTCTTCGCGCTCGACGGCGCCTGGGATCAGAGCAGCCCATGATTCCGCGATAAGGCGAGCGGCAGATGATAATTCACCAAATACAAGCACGAAGCGCAAGCGAGTGAATCGGCAAACGGTCATTCCCGCGTGGGCGGGAACCCAAAAACACTCACGGACTCCCGCTGCGTGCGGGTAAATTTTTATCTGCCGCTCTTCTTAGCTTAGGGCTCGTCCTGAAATAACCTCTGTATTTCATCTCGGACCGAGCAGGGCATGGCCCAGGTTATTCATGAACAGGTCGGAACGTCTCATACACCTCTCCCGAAAAGGTGGTTGCGTCGATCTTGCCAAAAACACCGCGCAGATCAGCCGGAACGCGTTAGCGTCCGGTTCTCCGAGAATGCTGTAAACCGTGAGCTAGCGCTCATCGGCTGATGAATCATCCGGGATAGTACACTCTCGCTTCCACGATTCAAGAAAATATTTCTTGTCTTTCTCGGTTCAGCGTTATATTGTTTTGCCCCAGTTGGCCGTTGAGTTACGATCCCTTAGTCGGACTAGGGCGACGATCGTTTTCCGGCAACCAGGCGTTTTTCAGCAATCAGGGCCAACAGCGCCTTTTGAGGACTGGCGAATTTTTCCAGGCCTTCGGCCATGAGAGTGGTTTCCAAGTGTTGGAAGTCGACCTTGGCGTCGATTTCCTGCACGATTTCATCGGCCGGCAGTTGGTCGATTTCACGTTGAAAAACACGGCCGCTTTTCTCGACGGCGTCGTTGGTGGCGGGCGGATTGGTTTCGATGCCGTCTCCGGCGAAGGCGGCCACATATTTGGCGGGATCATCGCCGGCTTTTTTGACGCCCGTACTGGCAAACACGATTTCCTGTTTCAGCGGAGTATTTTTGTCGCTCCAAAACGCTCGGTTGTCGGCCCAAATTCGTTTGGCGTTGAGAATGCCGACCCAACCCTGCGCCTGGGCCGAGAGGTCGGCCGCGTGTTGTTCGGCATACACATCGACCCGTGAGACAAAAATGCTGTATACGCTTTTGAATTGGCTCAAGTCGCCGCGTTGCTGGGCGCCTTTCCAAACGGCGTCGCGAGCGGCTTGATATTGGCGTTCACTAAAAATAAGCGTGACATTCAACGCCAAGCCCTGGGCGGCCAATGTTTCCAACGACGCCAAACCGGCGGGCGTGGCGGGAACCTTGATCATCCGGTTTGCGTGTCCGGCCGACCACTTCTCCGCCAAAGCCAAGTATTGGGAAACGCGTTCTTCGTGCGGCATATTGGCGGCAACATCTTCCAGCAGCGGGTCGACTTCAAAACTGACGTAACCATCGTCGCCGGAGGTCTGGCGCCACACCGGCGCAAACACCTCTTGCGCGGCGCGCACCAATTCGTCGGTCAGCCGCCAAGCGATGGCGTCGTCGCTTTGGCCTTCGCCGAGCAGGGCCGCGATGCGGTCGTCGAAACGCCCCGTCTTGATCAGATTAGCCACGATAACCGGGTTGGATGTCGCGCCGGTGGCGCCCAACGCACGGTTGGCCTTCACCAGTTGCGGGTCGATTGAATCGAGCCAGAGTTTGGTTCCGGCGGCAATCAACGATTCCAATGGCGATCGCATGCAACTCTCCATATGCGTTGGGGAAAGGCTCAGAGCGTTCGATCAATTACTGTCGCACGATGCCCTTCCAAGGCCGTCGGCTTGCTGGTTTCGACGGCCTTGGAAGGCCATCGCACAAGTAAAATCTGTCAATTATTTCGCGAGCGGTGCTAAGTTATTGATAAAACAGTCCTTGATAAAACAGTCATTGATAAAATGGGGCTTGCCTGATTCTAGCCAATGTCGTCCCGGAGCGACAAGCCAGTTGCCAACCGGCGAGCGTACGCTTTTCGCCGCGCTGCGGGGCGGTTGCAAGCAAACAGCCTACGAAGCAGCGTTCACGGAGAATCGGTTTCACGCAACACCAGTTGCCGGTCGGCCGTTTTATGGAAGACCGTTTGCACGCCGCCGCGAGGCCAGCGAACGTGAATTTCTTCAACGACTTCCGCCGACCCCAGCCCAAAGAACAACGGGAAGGCGTGCGTTGAGGCGTAACTGGTCCCGCCCTTGACCTGCCGCGTCTGGCAGCCGGCGGCGGTCTTGATTCGAACAATGGCGCCGATGGCGTTTCGGTTACTTGCAACGCCGATCAACCGCACTGAAATCCAATGGTTGTCGTTTACGGTTTCGTTTGAAAGAATAGACGCTCTCTGGTTGATGTGCGACACGACCAGGTCGAGGTCGCCGTCTTGGTCAAGATCTCCCACCGCGACGCCGCGGCCCATGTGCGGCGTCGTCATGTATGGGCCGGCATCAGGCGCGACGTTGATGAATCGCCTCCCGTTGGAGTTTTGTAACAACAAAGGTTTTTGCTGCAAGGGCGCGTTGGCCGGATAACGCACCACATGACCATTGGCGACGAAGATATCTGGGTAGCGGTCTCGATCAAAATCAAAAAAGGCCGCTCCCCAACCCACATACAACCCTCCCACCGACATAATCCCCGTCGCCCTGCTGTTATGTTGAAAGACGCCGTGGCCCAAATTTCGATACAACGCGAAACTCTCTTGTTCAAAATTCGCCACCCACAAATCAGGCAGGCCATCGAGGTTGTAGTCTTCGAGATCGATTCCCATGCTGCCATCGGCGCCGCCGCCTTCGCCCAGGCTCACTCCTCGCAACATCCCCGCCTCTTCAAATATTCCATGGCCATCGTTGAGATACAAAAAGTTAGGCGTAGTGTCGTTGGCGACGTAAACATCTTGATCGCCATCGAGGTCGATATCCGCCGTCAAGACTCCCAGGCCACAGCCGTCGTTTCCGAGGCCTACTTTTTGGGAAACGTCGCGAAAATTCCCGTCGCCATCGCTCCAGTAGACGGAATCTGGCAACGGCTGGAATTTTCTGGGCGGACAAATTTCTCGTTGTCCGGCGAGCGGGCCGGTGCAGAAGGGGTCGTTCGCGAACGACCAGTCGACATAATGCGCGATGTATAAATCGAGGTTGCCGTCGTTGTTGAAATCGCCCCAGGCGGCGCTTGTGCTCCATAGCTTGTCGTTCAGCCCGGCTATCGAAGCAACTTCCTCGAACGAGCCATCGCCCTGGTTGCGATACAACTTCAGACCGCCATAGCCGGTGATCAAAAGATCTGGAAACCCGTCGTTGTTGTAGTCGGCCGCGACCACCCCATGGCTGTAGTATTCGAAATCGCTCAGCCGAGCTTGCGCCGCCACGGCGACAAACCGCCTGTCGCCCCCATCGCGAAACTCCCCATCGCGCCCTCCCACGTTGCGATACAACGCCGGCGGAAGCCCGTGAAGTGTTTGGTCGGGCCCTAATTTTCCGCCGCCGGAGAAACAAAGATCCCATTGACCGTTCTGGTCGTAGTCGAAGATCGCCACGCCGCCGCCCAGCGATTCCAGTATCGAAAAGGCGCCGGCTTCCTCGCCATTACGGTAAACAAACGAAACACCCGCTTGAGCAGCGACGTCGTGAAATTGGGCCGAGGCGGCGCGTTCGGCTACCGTCTCCGGCTTGCCCAACACCGCAACGTCGCCGCCATTTTCGGCAGGACTCCGCCGGCCCGAGCAACCGCTGATCGCGATGGCCAGCAAACATATTCCCATCGCGGCGTTAATCGTTGCTGGCCGGAACAGGCGAACCTGCGGCCAATCGCGCATGGCGCTCAGCAAGTTTCGGGTTGCCATGCTGTTGATAGTACTCGGCGAGCGCCTGGTGCGTTTTTGTGTGTTGAGGATCAATTTCCAGAGCGCTATAAAGCCAAGCAATTCCGTCGCTGGCTGAAGCATATTGAAGCAAAGTGACGCCAATTTCATAGCGAGGCTCGAGTGAGTCGGGTTGTTTTTGTACTTGCTCCACCAGCAGGCGGACACGCGCCAAGGCCTGTGTGGCCTCCTCGACAAACGCATGATGGACCTTCGCCTCTTCTGGGCGTCCGCAAGCTTGTAAGGCCGTCGCCAAAGTATGGTGAACCGACTGGTTTCGCGGCTGTTGGTTCAACGCTTTTTCCAGCCAATCGATCGCCTCCTGACAGTTTCCATCAGACAGGGCCAACTGGCCCAAGCCCCATAGTGCGGAGAAATCCTTTGGATTCCGCGTTAGTAGCTGTTGGTAAATTTTTCGCGGTCGCTCCAGTTCGCCTTGCAACAGGAAGCAGCCGGCCAAGGCGGCTAAAACATCGCTGTTTTGAGGGTCGTCTTCCAGGCAACGCTGTAGTTGCAAAATAGCTCGGTCATATTGGTGCAAGCCGGCCAAGACACGTCCCAGCTCGAGGCGAACGTCGGTTCGTCCTGGCTCCAACTCCACCGCACGTCGAAATTCCTTCAATGCATCGGGGAGCCTGTCGAAGTGTTGCCATAAGGCGCCTCGGCAAAAGTGCGGCTGTGCTTCTTGAGGGAAATCGCCTTCCCAGGCCTCCAACCAATGGGCGGCTTCTTCAAATCGATAGTTTCTCAAATAGCCGTTAACCAGCGCCTCGCAAACCTCCTGGACATCGGTATTCGACGTGGCAAGATACTCCCGCAACTGAGGAAGCACGCTCGAGACATGCCCCGATTGCGCCTGGGTTAGCCATTTTTCCAACTCGATTGCGGCCGGCGAATATCCCATTTCTTCGGCAGCGTTAAGATGCTTGCGAACATCGTCCAGCCGCCCTAAACGACGATTCGCCCTTGCCAAGAGAAATTGCGTCTTTTTACAATTGGCGTGTTTTTCAACGGTTTGCAGCAATTCCAAGGCCCGCTTCGCGTTGTGCGTATCGAGCAACCGACGAGCCTGGAGAAGTCGCTGCTCATGGATCACGGCAGGCGCCGCCCAAACGCCCAACGCAACAGCCAGCAACCCCGCCACGACAAAGGTTGGCCGCACCGAAAAACGTCCAATTTTCATTTTACCCCCAAAACGACGGCTCATGAAACTGAACTTATGCGAGCACACGGCGACAAAACACACGGCGGCCATCTCGTTCGAGACGTTTCCTGAGCTCGTCTACGCAAAACCCCTGAGCTCGTCTACGCAAAACCCCTGAGCTCGTCTACGCAAAACCATGGTGGCGCGTTCATCTGAAAAAGGCGGTTATTGGGGCCAGCTTTCCGAAGAACGTGAAAACCACGGAAATGAACGGCGAAAATGACAAACTATTCAGAAATGACAAACGACATCGCCGCTGAATTAGGTTTCCCACTTACTTGACGCGGGGAACAACACACGCCAGAATGGGGGGGGTCGATACACGTCTCATATTTTTTCTTATCTTACCGGGTACAAGGGGAAACGTCCATGTCGCGGAAAACATCGAGGGCCGGTTTTACACTGGTCGAATTGCTGGTCGTGATCGCGATCATCGGTATTTTGGTCGCCATGCTTTTGCCTGCCGTGCAATCTGCGCGCGAGGCCGCTAGGCGAATGTCGTGTACGAACAATGTGAAGCAATTGGCGCTGGCCTGCCACAACTATCACGACACCTACAAGACATTTCCGTTGAGTTACTCCACATGGGGAGGCGCGAACGCGCGGGCCCCGATGGATGGCAGATCTCAGAGTTGGATGGTCGCGGTTCTGCCTTTTGTGGAGCAGCAGCCGTTGTATGATATCGTCGATTTTAACTTTGGCGTGCGGAACGATCCTCGCAACACGACCTTTGGGGCGGGAACCACCGGCCCCAGTAACGAGTGGGCTGCTTGGCAATCGATACCGGCGTATCGTTGCCCTTCCGATGGAGGCAACAACGGAAGGCTCGATCTGAGCCGTGCCAATTATCGGAACCCGCGAGCCGACCGCTCTTGGGGCGTGAACAACTACAAGGGAGTTGCCGGCGCCAATTGGCAGTGGGGGAATTTCCAGGTTCGCCCCACCAACCTGCCGTTATCTCCGTGGTATTCCACACCCTTCGGTTCGACAGGCAATGGCCTCGACCGCGGAAACGGAATTCTGTATCGCA
The DNA here is from genome assembly GCA_024276655.1 of Planctomycetota bacterium. Lineage (GTDB taxonomy): Bacteria > Planctomycetota > Planctomycetia > Pirellulales > Pirellulaceae > SZUA-33. Next base: position 1,191 of record JAJRWU010000009.1, on the reverse strand, counting down.
ACAACAATCCGGCCAACCCAGCGACGACAAACATGGCGGCGGTTACCGATGGCACGTCAAACACCTTTTTGATTGGTGAAGCGATTCCGCAATATTGCACACATACCTGGTGGTGGCATTCCAACGGTACGACGGCAACCACCGCTATTCCGTTGAACCTGCCCGCCCAGTGCAAGAACACCGGAAACCGCAAAGCTGATCTACTCGATTGCCGCGGTAATTGGCCCAACAACTACTCCTTCATGAGTTTTCACCCCGGTGGAGGTAATTTTGGTTTGGCCGATGGTTCGGTGCGATTCGTTTCCGAAACGGTAACACTCCGAGTCTACCGCTCGTTTGGATCCAAGATGGACGGTCAAACCGCAACGTTGCAATAACCGCCCTCCCCAGCCGGATGGCTTTGTCTTTCTTCCTCTAGGAAACCTTCTCAAAGGGAATGTAAATGGTGTCTTGTTTGTTCCGCCAGCCTGCGGCGTTTCGATGCTTCTGTGTGCTTGCCGCAGCGTTTGGCATAGCCGGCTGTTCCGGGGGAAACGCGGAATCGCTTTACAAAGTCAGTGGAACCGTGACTTACAACGGTAAGCCGGTGCCAAATGTTTCCGTGATTTTCAACCCCGAAGGTGATGCTGGCAGTGGTAGGTCGGGCACCGCGATCACGGATGAAAATGGTGCGTTCTCTTCCGTCACAACGCACAATCCTGGCGATGGAGTCATTCCCGGCAAGCAAACGGTCACATTAGCAACCATAGCCAAGGAGGGCGATTCTGGTGATCTTGGTGAAGATGCCTACGGAACCGGGGATGCGTCAGAACTGCCTTTTCCCACCAAGTACCTCAACTCGACTGAGTCCGACATCCACCTGGATATTACGTCCTCAGGACAGACGGTTGAAATTAAGTTGACGGACTGATTCGAGAGGTAGGACTGAATTGAGTTCTAGGAATGGGCGCCATTGCCGACGGGCGTAGAGGCCTTTTTGATCACTGTTCGTTTCAGACCAGCCGCTCGCCAGCCGAGCGGCTGGTTTTTTTATGCGATCACGAAGGACCTGTCTGTTTTGCCCCAGTTGGACGTTGAGTTTCTTGTCTGGAGGATAAGCTAGTCGCTAGAACGAGCACTGCGGCCGGATTGCGCCAGGAATGCACCGCAATTGAATCAAAGTCCCTTGCTTTTGGCCTAAATGCGAAAAAC
>JAJRWU010000132.1 GCA_024276655.1 Planctomycetota bacterium | reverse complement strand
GGGTTTCAATAACTTCATCAAACGGTTCCAATGTCGCGGTGGCCATCCTTGGCGATCCTCAAAAAGGGGATAAGTGTCATCAATCCCTGAAGAATATCAATTCAGACCCGACAAGTCATCACTAATTTCACGAGCGGTACTTAGCGTGTTTCCTGGTGGTGGCGTTCTATCGTTACGCCGCGCGCCGCACCGGCCGGGCCGCGGCCATCGATTCCACTGCCGCTACGGAAATTGTCTGATACACCGTCTGCGCGCCTCCCGTTTCTTCTCGCAAAATCAGCGAACCGGCGTGCAACATGCGCGGCATAAAAAACCAGCTTTGCTCCAAACTGGCGGCGTCGCAGGGTTCGTTGATGAGCAACAGGTCGGTGTTTGCCAGCGAATTGGCCGATCGCGCCAAAGCGGAGAAGGGGTCGCCGGGAATGAGTTGTAGTCGCACGCCGGCGGGTCTCAAAATGCGGTGCGCCTCTTTGAGGGAAATCGTGGAGGCGTGGTCGCCGGCTTCAAACAAGTCGATGCCGGTGTATCGCAGATCCTCCGCGGAGGTGCGCCGCAAGGCCACTTTCAGCATTTGCAGGGCTCGCGTTCCGTCCGAGATTCCAATCTCGACGATCGAACGAATCTTCCGCTGGGCAATCTGGCGATAGATCTGTCGCTGGTGTTGGGGCCGCGAAAAATAACGAAGGCTCAAATATTGGAGCGTGCTGGGGGGTTTCAACGTCGCATTCCTTTGCGGCGAAATGATGGGGTGAGATATCCCTTCGCGGCGTGGCTGGGCACAATCGCATCCGACGAATGCGAATGTCCTATTTTTAGCCGCTTGAGGCATATCTCTCTCTTCGGCCGCGACCGCCGCTGCAAATCAAGAAAACCGGCGGGAAGGCGGAGAAGCCCGGCTTTTTGAAAAAGCCGGGCTTCTGAACCGGGATGTGGTTCATCCACGCTGTCTCGGTCAGAGGCGTTCAATCTTTTTCCGGCTTGTGCCGGGCGCGGCCTTGGGTCCAGAGTTTGAGGCCGACCAATCGCTCTTGGCCGCGTACGTAGTAGCCAAAAGGCAGGTTGTCGAGCTGATCCTGGTACAGCGATGTTCGCCGCTTTTGCCACCCGGCCGCGGGCGAGACGCTTCCCATTTGCCGCATTTTTTCCAGGAACGCGGCGGCCAACCGTTGGTGGCCTTCGATGCGAGGATGTACGTGGTCTAGCAGCAGGTCGTCGCCGGAGGCGGCGCCCTGGGCCTGGGCGGCAAACAATTTTCGCGCATCAACCAACGGCGTATCTGTTTGCCGAGCCACGCGCGACAAAACCTCATGCAGCGCCTCCAGCATTCTCAGTGGACAGATATCTTCGTCCTGGGCGCGAATATAATACGCCAACGCGTGGTCGTTTTCTCCGATGCTTTCGTACGCCCCGGCCAATTCGAACAACAAAGCGGCGTTTCGAGCATCGATCGCGGCCGCCTCTTCCAGCAGTTCGACCTTCTCGGTTGATCGGCTTCCCTTCACGTTTGCCGCCTTGCGGCGGAGGTCTGCAACGCGGCGGCGTTCCGCTTCGGAGAGGTTGGGCGAACTGGCCGACTTGAACGGCGGGCAGTCTTTCAGGTTTGAAACCGGATTCGTCAAGATCACCGGAACGCCGGCCTGCCTAGCCAGACCGACCATGCGGCGCAGATTGTTCTCAAAATGCGAGACGATGGCCCGCTGTTTGGCGTCGTCGCGATGGTAGTCGGCCAGCCCTCCGTTGTGGTCTAGCAACGCATCGACTTCGGCCTTGAGTTGCTCACGATTCAGGGGGCCGTCGTCAGCGGAGCGTCCCAACGCTTTTTGGCCGGCGGAGCGCAACAGGTTGTAGGTCCGGCTGTGGGCCATCGCTGCATGCACGCCAGGGAGCCACCGCATTCGGGTTTGAATCGAAGCGAATTCGAGGTCTTCCAGGAATTCGTTGTGCCCAGTGTAAATGATGTACAGGTCGGGTTGGTAGTGGAGCGTTTCCTCCATGATCGGCGCCAGCCGATAGCTGGCGTACGAAACGCCGCCGCAGTTGAGCACTTCCCAAACGCGGCTGTCGTCGGCGGCCTTCAAGGAGAGCGCCAACCAAGCCGGAAAAGCGGTTTCGTTGGCGTAAGGACGGCCCTGCACCGTGGAGCCGCCCAAACAGAAAATGCGAAACGTGTTGGCCGACTTGTGGACCGGAAACGATTGCGGCAGGAAGAATTCTTGCCGAGAAAACGCCGTTTCATAACGGTCGCCGGTTTCATTCAAGACGAACAGCGGCGCGGCGGCAAAACCAATGAAGGGGTCGTTGGCCGTCTCGGGCCGGCCCCAATCGAGCGAGAAAAAAACGAGTTCCAACACCAGCAACGGCGACAGCCCCAAACCAATAGCCGCCAGCCGAAACAACCACCTTCGCCGCCCGGATCGCCGATTTTTCGAGTGTTGTTGCTTCGTACTCGCCATTTCCGCATGCCTCGTCGCGACCAGGAAAACGAGCGAAATCTTTTTCCGACTTGCGAAGAGAAAAGTAGTTTCACCCATGTTCGTGATACGCAGCCGCCTACTCTCTTGATCGCACGGAATCGTGATCGTAAAGCGATTCACTGCTTGGCGGATTCGCCCCCAGGCAGCCTTCGCAACTGAATGTTACGCAGGGCGGCGCCGGTGTTCCAGGTCGCGACGCCTAATGGGCACACCGGTTCTTGCTCCCACCAAATGGAAAACTTGCGGTGCTTGCGGTCGAGGTCGATGTGTTGTTCGTTGTCGATCCAGGCTTCGATCTTGGCGTCGGTCACGCGAACACGCACCCGGTACCAGCGGTCGTCCTTGAATTCGACGTAGCTGGTGGTTTCGTTTTCGATTGCGGCTTGTTCGTCAAGATTGGAAAGCCCGATCACGCCGCCGCCCCATCCGCCCACGATGAACGTGCAGTAGGAATCGCCGACGGGAAAAGTCAGTCCGCAAAAAAAATCGCCGCCTTCAGTTCGCTTCGCGTCTAATGAAAACTCATAGTTCGAGCGGGGCGGCGTTCCGGTCCAGGCGATGCCGCTCGCTGGCGAGCCCGCGCCGATATTGATTTGCCCGTTGGCGACCGCCACCTTGCCATGATCGCGAAAAGCGTAAGCGTCGATCACCCACCACTGCTTGACCGACTTCCCGTCGAACAGCGAAATGCTTTTGGAGGGCTGTTGTTTCGTCTGTTTCTCTGGCTGCGTCTCTGGCTCGGCCGCCACAAGCGGCGCGGCGAATAAAACGCAGCAGGCGAGAATCGCAACGCGCGGAATGCGGCCGGATGAACAACGGAGAAACGCACTCAGCGAAGTTTTCTTCATTTAGGAATCGTCCTGAAATAAGTTGCCGCTCGATAAATAACTGTCGCATTGGCGTAGCCATCGTCGCCAGACGGTGGGTGAGCGGTGAACCATCCCACGCTCTGGCGAGCATGGCTACGACACTAATTTTCCGCTCGATGCTAAGTTACTGGTTTAGTTCAGAAAAGCCCGGCATTTTCAAAATGCCGGGCTTTTATTTTAGCAGGTAAATTCCGGACAAGTCCTGAGAGCTCCTCACATAACCCCTGTTTGGCGTTTCAAACACGGAGTTTGATGCTGACCTACCAAGTTGTGTTAGAAGGGATTAGCCCACCCGGTCCGCGGCGCGGCCGAATTCGTCGAGCGTGCGGCGCTGCCCGGCTGATTGCCAGGGAGACACCGACGCCAATTCAGGCATCATCAGGATAAGCTGTTCGATTAGCGTGTGCGCCATGCGCCGCGTTGGCGTGGAGGGCGTCGATTCATAAATCGAAGCCGCTGATTTCATCAGCCGCACCAACTGGGCGCGCTCCAATACGGGGCGAGAGAGATCGGCGTTGGGCTCGTGGAGTAGGTCTTCGATCGGCGTGCGAAGCGCCTTTCCCCAGGCGTAAAGTTCGGTTAGGGTCAGGTTCGACAACTCTTGCTCTTGCCGTCGGGCTTCGCGAATGTCGACTCCCATGCGCCGCGCCGCAGTTCGTAACGTAACGCCTTGCTCAATGCGGACCTGCCGAATTCGGTGCATCGGCGGGGGCGATGGAACGGGATTGATTGGCGGTTGCCCGCTGTGGTGCGTATCGTAGGTTGTCGACATACCCGAAGGCCTCGATGATCAAAGATGTGAAAAGATAATCAAAGATGTGAAAACGTTCGATTCGGGGAACCGGCGAAAAACAGCCACTCGGATGTCTCTTAACCCCTCACTGTGACTATTGCTCAGGGTAGCAGAGCGCCGACCAACTCTCAACCACAAAATCGGAGTTCGGTGCGATCCCGATAAAGCCCCTGGGGTTCAGACGCCCCTCTTGAACTCCAAGAGCTGTTAGAATGGAGCGATTGGGGGAAATCCCCTTCCGCCGGTGTCCCTTCCCGATTCGCAGATGGCCTCACTCATGAAACTCTTGCAAATCATCGCTTCGGCCCTATTCGCCCTGAGTCTGCCCGGCTTGCTCTGGGCGGCGCCGCCACAAGGACGCGGCCCAATTTCCGCAGGCGCCCATTCGATCGACATCACGCCGGAAACGCTGCCCGCGATCCACAACGGCGGCTTCCTCCAACGAACCCTCGACAAAGTTCGCGACCGCCTGCACGCCCGCTGCTTCGTGTTGAAATCGGGCCAGGAAATCATCGCCATTGCCGTGGTCGATTCCTGCATGATTCCCCGCGACCTTTGCCAACGGGCCAAGGAATTGACCAGCCAACAAACGGGAATTCCGCTGAATCGCATCTTGATCGCTTCCACGCACACCCACACCGCGCCGAGCGTGATGGACCTCTGCCTAGGCGCGAATGCCGACCCCATCTACTCGAAATTCTTGCCGCCGAGAATCGCCCAAGGCATCGCATTGGCTTATGCCAACTTGGAACCGGCTCGCATCGGCGCGGCGGTTGTCGAGGCGCCGAACCACACGCATTGCCGCCGCTGGCTGAAGCGTCCCGGCAAGTACGCCGTCGATCCGTTCGGAGAGCAAACGGTTCGCGCCATGATGCACCCTGGTTACCAAAATCCTGATTACCTTGGCCCCGCCGGGCCTGTCGACACCGGCCTCTCGCTGCTCAGTATTCAATCGGCCGACGGCAAACGCCCGATCGGTTTATTGGCCAACTATTCGATGCACTACTTCGGCGTCGGCGGTGGTTTTTCCGCCGACTACTACGGCCGATTTAGCCAACTCATGGAACAAAAAATCGCGGCTGCCGATTCCGACTCCAATTTCGACTCAAAAAAACCGCCGTTTGTCGCCGCGATGTCGCAGGGCACCTCCGGCGATCTTCACTGGATGGATTACTCCCAACCGCAAAAAAAGAACTACGGAATCGACCAGTACACGAGCGAACTTGCTGGCATCGCCTTCGACGCCTACCAGAAAATCGAATACCCCAAGCAAACGCCGGTATTGGCGATGGCGGAAACAACGCTCGTTCTTGATCGTCGCCTCGCCAGCCAGAAGCGGATTGACTGGGCCAGCAGGCTCAACGCCAAACGAGGCGAGCGCGATTCTGGAAAGCGCCGGCCGCAGAATCGTCCTGAAGTGTACGCCGAACAGGTCGCTTGGTTTGTTGCACATCCTCGCGAAGAACTCGTGCTGCAGGCGGTTCGCATTGGCGACATCGGCATCACGGCCCTACCGAACGAAGTTTACGGCATCACGGGCCTGAAATTGAAAGCACAAAGTCCTTTCAAAATCACGTTCAACATGGAGCTTGCCAACGGCGCGGCGGGCTATATTCCGCCGCCGGAGCAGCACTACCTTGGAGGTTACACGACATGGCCCGCGCGCACCGCCGGGCTAGAACCCGACGCCGAGCCGCAGATTGTCGACACGCTGCTGGGGTTATTGGAAAAACTTTCCGGCAAGAAACGCCGTCCGCTCACGGTCGATTTTTACAACGACCAGCAACGCGAAGCGATCCAGCAAGCCACAGACGCCGACAACAACCGCGCCAACCGCGGGCTGGAAAACTGACCTTCCCGATTGGCGCCCAAGAAGCCCGGCTTTTTGAAAAAGCCGGGCTTCTCAAACACCATTTCAGGAATGAATGGCTCACGCTCGCCTTACGCTGATTTTCGCAGTCTATTTTCCAGGCCGCCGCCGCTGATTGGGCGAGAGGCTTGGCTGGAAGAGGACGGCGGCGATTGCGGCAGTTGGCT
>JAJRWU010000131.1 GCA_024276655.1 Planctomycetota bacterium | reverse complement strand
CTGGTCATTCACCGCAGATTACTCTCCACCTCTTTTCACAAAGACGCAGTTATCACTGTTGGCTACAGGGCTGTAACGTTACCCTGACAGGGACTCTCACCCTGCTGTTCAAACGCCTTCACAGGCGTACTAGGGTCCGCTCTGCGGACCGCTTCTTCTCATTGGGTGACTTCGGCTAATTCATTTCAACACGGTAGACATGGTTTGCAACGCCGAAGGGCAACACTCGGTCCGCACAGTAACCCCCGGTCCGCATAGCGGACCCTACGTCGCTTGAAACGAACCCTTACCCGCAACGAACGCCGGGCGTGCTTACTTGATCAGCCTTCGCCGGCCGTTTTGTCTGGCAGCGCGGACAAAAAAACGTTGAGCGTTGCGACTGCACGGTCCGCTGTATCTTGCCGGTCTGGCAGGTCAGGCAGGCCTCGCCTTCGCGGTCGTAAACGCGATGGCAATTTTGGTAACCGCCGTCTTGGTTCAAGGCGTTGCGATAGGCGCCGTCCGAGAGCGTGGAGCCTTCATAGCGAATGGCTTCCTCCAAAATGGCGTTCATCGCCTGGTGGATCAAACTCCATTGCCGGCGCGTGAGGCGGTCGCAACGTTGTTCGGGATGCACCTTCGCCAGATGCAGTAATTCCGAGGCGTACAAATTGCCGACGCCCGCCAAAACGCGTTGGTCGAGCAGCGCCACTTTAATCGCGCGGCGGCTGCCGCCCAACCGCTCTTGCATTTGCTCGGCGGTAATCAGCAGGGCGTCGGGCCCAAGTTTCGCCGGCCCCAGTTCCTGCTGTTGTTGGCTGGCCGTTAGCAGCCGCACGGAGCCAAGTCCCCGGCGGTCCCAAAAAAAGATATTACCTTTCGGTTTTTTGAGCTTCAATTGAAACCGCAAGTGTATTTGATTGGGTGGGTCGGCAACGAGCACGATGCCCGTCATGCGGGGCTCGAATACGAGCGCGGCTTGGTTGTCGAGCCGCAACAAAACCCGCTTGCCGACCCGGTCAACGTCAACAATTTTGCGGCCGCGAACCCGCTGCCGCAACCGCCCAATCGAGGGCGTGATTCGTATCGGTTTGTAGCCAAAATCGAACGCCAGGGCGTCTTGAATGATGGCGCCGGTCACGCGGGCAACGCCGCGACGCATGGTTTCTACTTCGGGAAGCTCCGGCATCGAAAAACCTTGGTTGTCGCGAAATGAAACTCCGAAAATCTGCAATTCGTAATCGTTCACGGATTTTGAATTGTCGGACAGATTGCTATCGCAATTCCACACACACTGGGCGGAAATCCAGACATTGCTCGGCGGTTTTCGAGGCAACATTTCAACGCAGAGAACGCACAGGCGCGGAGGGCCGCAGAGGACGGACTCCAGTCATCTCGGCGCCGGTAGACAACGCGATTCAACGGCGCCGCGAATGACCATCGCCGATATTTGATTTTTATCATTTCGTCACTATTTCCTCTATAATTCTTCTTCTCTGCGGCCCTCAGCGCCTGTGCGACCTCTGCGTTTCCCTTCGTAATCGTTTATTCAGTGTCGGCCGGATGTTATCACATTCCCTTCGCCGCCGTGAACGGGCGCCGCAAATCAAACCCGTAAGCGTCTGGGCGTCTGCGACTCACGTGACTTTCGCCATGGCGCAGGCGAAATCGAATCGCACGGCCACTTTTCCCTCACACAGAACCTTGGCCGTGAGGAAGAACGCATTGGCCACGCGTTCATTTAACGTGACGTGCATTTCGATCGTCTCGCCCGGCCGCACCATGCGTTTCAAGCGAACGTCGTTCAAACGCGTGGCCACCGGAACGCCGCCGTCGGATTCTTTTTCGACATGCCTCGCCAGCAAAATCGCGCCGGCCTGCATGCCGCATTCACAGAGAATGACGCCGGGAACCAACGGAAAATCGGGATAGTGGCCCTGAAAAAAATATTAGTCGGCCGAAAACGTCTTACGGCAGACGATGCTGTTTTCGTCCTGCTCCACGATTTCGTCGACCAGCAACATCGGGCCGCGGTGTGGGATGGCGGCTTGAATTTCTTCGATCGTCATGAGCGGGGAATCGCCTTGGTTTGTGCTTCACGGCTCACCGGCGGCGCCTTGAGCAGTTGGGCGTCGACATCGTTGGCCACGATCACGCCGTAATTCATCGCGCCCAACCAGCCCGACATAATAATGCCCACGCTGCCGGCATGATAAAGCCCTGAGATCTGTTCGGGCAAGGCGCGGCTCACGGCCAGCCCTTCAAATTTCGTGCCGAAACTGGCGCCATGCACGTGCTGCGTATAGTGTTTGAACGTGCGCGGCGTGGCCGCTTCGGCATGCGCGATTCGCTCCCGCACATTCGGCACGTACTTCTCCAACGCGGCGAGCGTGGTTTCGATCAGGTCGGCCTTGCTGGCTTGGTAGTCGTGTTCGGAGAGGTCCGCCCAATCGTGGTAGTGTGCGTTGGTGCTGGAAACGATCAGGCAGCGCGGGTCACTCTGCGGCCGCGTGCGCGGGTAATAGAACGAAAACGTGCGGCTGGTGATATCGCGGCTGAGCAGCAGGTCGGTTTGAAAGCGGGGCGCCGTAGAACTGAAGAGCAAGTCGCCGGTGCTTTCGTCGATCTGTTCGCCCGGTTTCAAGCCGATATACACTTGCGTGCTGGAGCTATTAAGCCGCACCTCACGTGCTTCGTCGACGAAGCCTTGATCGAACTTCTCTTCGCCGATCAAGCGAAAAATCGTCGAGCGTAAATTCGCATTCGAGATCACCGCCCTGGTGCGAATCGTGCGGCCGTTCACTTCCACCGCCTGCACGGCGCCGTTGTGTACGACGATTTTTGAAACATCGGCGCGAATGCGCACATCGACGCCGTTGCGTTTCAGTTCGTCGTGCATCATTTGAATGAGAACGTCCGTCCCGCCAACGAACGTGAAGACGCCCTTCGACATAAAATTCGAGAAGACAATTCCATACGAAAGCGCGGGGTCTTCGAGCGTGGATCCGTTGGCGTAGGTGATCGGCTCCATCAGTAGTCGGACGACATCTTCGCGGCCCGGAAAAAACTTCTCGAACAGTTCTCCGGCTGTTTGTTTTTGATCGTCATAAAAATTCATGCCCCGCGCGGTGTCGAAGAAGGCTTGAATGTTTTCGCGGTCGACATGAAACTGCTTGGCCAGCAGTTCGGTGAAGTCGGCCCGATTGAACGTGGTGGTGAGCGAAAACATCGGGTTGTCGAAACGAATATTTTCGAGTTGCACGATCGAATCGGCAATTTCTCGCGTCCAATACCGGCGGCAGCTTTTGATCATGCCGACCGGAAAACCATGCAGCGAAACGTCGAAGATATGGCCGCCGGGCCGTTTGAACCAAGTCGCCATGCCGCCCAATTTGTAATGCTGCTCCAGCAAGAGCACCGAATGGCCCGCTCTGCCGAGAACATTGGCGGTGGTCAGACCCGCCAACCCGCTGCCGATCACGACAACGTCGTACGATTCTTGAACGCCTTTTAAGAAATCCTTGGCCATTAGAGGCTCGCCACTTTCACGTCAACGAAATAGTTCAACTTTTGGGCGACGACGGTTGCCGCAGGACCAACCAATCGACACGGAGTTCGACGGTCCCATGGTTCTATCGGGTTGCTCGCCAGCGGGGACCGCCCATCTGCGATTATGCCTTCGCCTGCGATTATGCCTGTTTTCACCTGATGATCAAGAGTTTGCACTGACCGACGGGGCGCCCAATCGAAAACGCTCGATGCGCCGCCGGCAAAATCATCTCCCCATTTACAAAATGTCGGAATTTCTGCTTGACTTTGGATTTGATATTTTATTTAATGTTGAATTACAGGGTTTTTCACCAGAGTATTCAGCAGTATCCCCCAAGCATGAGCATAATGAAGTCATGGCGACATCCACCCTGTTCGAAACCGTGCCGCGCGGCAGCATTCGCGATGTGTTGGCCGGGCAAATCCTGGCTGCGGCCGTTCGCGGAGATTTTCCCGCCGGTTCGCGATTGGTGGTGCAGCGTTTGGCCGAACAATTTGGCGTGAGCGCCACTCCGGTTCGCGAAGCGTTGGCCGAACTGGCGTCCAGGGGCATTGTGCAAAACACTCCGAATCGCGGCGCCGTGATGAAAGATTTCGGCCCCGTGCAAATTCGCGAGATCTACCAACTGCGGCGCGTGTTGGAAGTGGAGGCCGTGCGCAACGCCTGCGGAAAGATCGATCGCAAGTCGCTGGAGCGATTAAAAACAGACTTCGAAAAACTCGCCGCCGCGCCGCGCGACGACGCCTGGTCGGGCCGCGCCATGGACATCGACGTTCGGCTGCACGCCTTGATTGCCGCCCATTGCGGCAGCGACCGTCTTCGAGAAGAGCTGGCCCGATACAATACCTTGGTGCAGGTGGTTCGAGAGGTTGTCGACAACGAACATCGGGCGCAGGAAATCGCGCTCGCCGAGCACCTCGAAATCATCGCCCACCTGCTTGCCGCCGACGCCGACCGCGCCGCCGAAACGATGGCCGACCATATCCGCCGCACGGCGGTGCTGGTGGAAGCGGCTCTGTTTTCCAATTTAGTAGACGCCGCCGTACGTTCTCAAACGAAGTAAATGTTCACGTTGGAGGAAACTGCCGCAACCATTCAGCCGACAGCGAATATGCCATGCACGGTTACCGTGAAGGGAAACGCAGAGGTCGCGAAGGGGCAGAGGGCCGCGGAGACGAAATGAAAGAAAACGAAATTCGGTGATGGTCATCGGCTGTGCCATTGAATCGCATCGTCAACTTGGGCCGAGATGATTGGAGCCAGTCCTCTGCGGCCCTCCGCCTCTTTGTACAGCAACTTCGTAATAACTTATTTTTTCAGCAAGGTTTTTCTGGATATGCTGACGACGTCGGCAAGTTCGGACTGCCCTGTTCAGCTAACAGTGTAATAAATGAACCACAGAGGACACCGAGACCCCAGAGTTTGATGCGGCGAGCGATGCCTTCCATTCATGAAGCTTCAGCCTCTCCTTCTTCTCTGTGTGCTCGGTGTTCTCTGTGGTTAAAATGTTTTTTGTCACCACGAAAGACGCTCCCTCCCAAAGAATTGCCTTCCTACATTTGCCCCTCCTCATAGAGTCGCGAACATGCAAAAACATTCTCACCTATTGGCTGCATGGCTTTTCGCCGGACTTGCCGCGAGCGCCCTCTCGGCCGCTGAACCTGAGGCCGCTGGGCCAAACGCAGGCAAACCCGACGCCGCCCAAATCGCGTTCTTCGAGAAAAAAGTGCGGCCTATTTTGGTCGACCGCTGCCAAGATTGTCATTCCGAAGACGCCGCCGAAAGCGAACTGCAAGTCGATTCTCTAGCCGCCATGTTGGAGGGTGGCATTCGAGGACCGGCCATTGTGCTCGGCCAGCCGAGCAAAAGTTTGTTGATCAGCGCGATCAACCACAGCGACAAGCTGCTCATGCCGCCCAAGGAAAAACTTTCCCGGGCCGATATCGCAGCCATCACCGAGTGGATACGCGTCGGCGCGCCCTGGCCGAACTCCGAGAAAGTAAAGCCATCGCCGCATAAAAAAAAGAGCCATCCAACCGGTCCTTTGTTCACGGAGGAGGAAAAGAATTTCTGGTCGTTCCAGCCGCTGGTCAAACAGTCGCCGCCGGCGGTGAAAAATGCGAACTGGGCCGCCTCTCCACTGGATGCCTTCGTGCTGGCGAAATTGGAAGCGGCCGGCTTGCACCCCGCGCCCGCCGCCGACAAACGAACCTTGCTGCGCCGCGTGACGTTCGATCTCACCGGCCTGCCGCCCACGCCCGAAGAGGTGCAAGCTTTTTTGCAAGACAACTCGCCTCAAGCGTTGGCCACGGTGATTGATCGGCTGCTCGATTCTCCCCGCTACGGAGAACGCTGGGGCCGCTATTGGTTGGATATCGCCCGCTACGCCGACTCCAACGGACTCGACGAAAACCTAGCCTACGCCAACGCCTTTCGCTATCGCGATTACGTGATCGCGGCTTTCAACAAGGACAAGCCCTACGACCGCTTCGTCAAGGAGCAACTCGCCGGCGATTTATTAACCCAAAACGCCGATCCCGAAACTCGTTTTGAAGGGCTGACCGCCACCGGCTTCCTTTCGGTGGGCGCCAAAATGTTGGCCGAAGACGACCCCGTCAAAATGCAAATGGATATCGTCGACGAACAAATCGACACCATCGGCCGCGCGTTCATGGGGCTCACGCTCGGCTGCGCCCGCTGCCACGCACACAAGTTCGACCCGATCCCCACCGAAGACTATTACTCGTTGGCGGGCATCTTGAAGAGCACCAAAACGATGGAGAATTTCAGCGTCGTGGCCCGCTGGCAGGAACGGCCGTTGGCCACGCCGGAACAGTTGGCCCAGCGAGACGCCATCCTGCAAAAAGCCGCCGCGAAACAATCGCAGATCGACCAACTCGTCCAACTGTCCAACAACAAACTGCTGGCTGCATCGCGCGCCCATGTGGGCGATTATTTACTGGCCGCCGAACAGCTGCGCCGCCACGATCGGTTTGTCTCGCAACTCAAATCGGTCGGCGCTGAAAAAGATGCGGCCCTTCCCGAAGGCGCCGTGCTGATCGAAGCCGAGAACTACGTCCGGGGCAACCTGCTCAAGGACTCCTCCAATTACGGCAAGGGCATCGGCGTGATTCTCAACGGCGGCGCGTACCCGAATTTCGCCGAATACGATCTCACGTTTCCCTCGGCCGGCCAGCGCCAACTTGAAATTCGTTACGCCGCCGCCGCCGCGCGGCCCGTGCAATTGCTCATCAACGGCGAACCCGTTCGCACCGATGCAGCCGGCAAGGCAACCGGCAGTTGGACGCCCGAAACCCAAACCTGGGAAGTGCAAGGCGTGTTCCATTTCACGGAAGGGAAGAACACGATTCGCCTAGAGCTTTCGGGCCAGGCGCCCTTCCCGCACATCGATAAACTGCTGCTGACATCGCTCGCCAACGCCCCGAAACCACTCGCTCGTATTCAGCCGCCGAACAAAGAAGGAAGTAAGGAAGGCGGCTTTGCACCCAAGCCGGAATTTGTCCGACAGTGGGTCGCATATCTGGTCAAGGCCGCTGAAGACGATGCCTCGCCGTTTGCCGCTTGGAATCAACTTGCCGCCAGCGGTCCTGATGATCTGCTGCTGGTTCGCTTGGCGAGCCTTTACACCTCGCTGTTTCGTGAAATCGATCGCGACTGGGCCGCTTTCAGCAAAACGGAAGCTGGTAAGAACGCCAAGCGTTTTTCCGAACCCAACCGCGAAGCCTTGCGGCAGGTGCTGTATGCGGCGGAAGGCCCGTTTCGTTTGCCCAAGGATGTGGAGTCGTCGTATGCGGCCGATGTGCGAGAGCAGTTGGCGGCGCGGCGCGCGGAGAAGAAAACACTGGACGATTCGCTGCCGGCGTTTCCTCAAGTGATGGCGGTTTCGGAGGGAGAGCCGCAAGATGTCGAGATTCATATTCGCGGCAGCCATCGCAGCTTGGGCCAAAAAGTTCCCCGCCAGTTTCTGCGTCTGTTCGCCGGCGAACACCAACCCCCGATCGACAACCAACGCAGCGGGCGTTTGGAGTTGGCCAACTGGCTGGCCAGCGCGAAGCATCCTTTAACAGCGCGGGTGATGGTCAACCGCATTTGGCAGGGGCATTTTGGCGAGGGCCTCGTGCGTTCGCCCGATAATTTTGGACGCCTGGGAGAACGGCCCACTCACCCCGCGTTGCTCGATTGGTTGACGGTCCGATTTCTGGAGGAGGGCTGGTCGATAAAAACGCTGCATCGCATGATCATGCTTTCCTCCACCTACCAAATGAGCACTGCGTTCGACGCCCAAGCCATGCAACAAGACCCGGAGAATCGGCTGCTGTGGCGGATGAATCGGCGACGTCTGGAAGCCGAGGCGATTCGCGATTCGGTTCTGGCGGTGAGCGGCGCCTTGGAACTGGAAATGGGCGGCTCCATGCTGCCCACGGCCAACCGAAAGTATGTGACCAGCACGGCGAACGTCGATCCCGTGGCGTACGAAACGAACCGCCGTTCGGTCTACATGCCGATTGTGCGGAGTGCGTTGTACGATGTGTTTCGCGCCTTTGATTTTGCCGATCCTAGTGTGCTCAGCGGCAAACGCATCAACACCACCGTGGCGCCGCAAGCGCTCTTCATGATGAACGGCAAGGTGGTGAACGACCAAATGCGCGCGTGGTCGAAGCATCTGTTGGCCGAAGCTGAACTCACCGATCCGCAGCGGATCGAAAAAGCCTACCAGCGCGCTTTGAGCCGGGCGGCGTCGGAGCAAGAAATCAAACAATCGCTGGCGTATATCGGTCAATACGCTTCCGCCGTGGAGGCCAAGGGCAAGCCAGCGGAGGAAGGCCGGCAGCGCGCCTGGGAAAGTTTTTGCCGCGTGCTGATCGCCTCGAACGAATTTATGTATGTGGAATAAAGGTGTTGTTGCATTCATTCTTTCCAAGCCGGAGGCTTGGCGGCTATTAGCCGGTGGTCGAGCGCAGCGAACACCACCGGTTGGCCAACACAACGGCCACGGCATCCCGGAGGGATGCCAGCCTAAACCAAAACGATGCTATGAGTTCAACGTTTACCAGCCTCCATTGCCATGTCATCTTTTCGACAAAAAATCGGCAAACATTCATTGACACAACATGGCCGACACGCCTTCACAAATATTTGGGCGGCGCGGTCAATGGGCTAAAAGCGTATTCACAAGGCGTGGGAGGAACGGCCGATCATGTGCATCTCTTGATTGGATTCAAGGCAACGCACTGTCTGGCGGATCTCATGCGGGAATTAAAAAAATCTTCATCGGCGTGGGTGCATGACGAAATCGGTCTGGCGAAATTCGCTTGGCAGGAAGGTTACGGCGCCTTTACCGTAAGCCCGCCGGCGCGAGGCGGCGTGAAGTGATACATCGCAAACCAAGAGGAACATCATCGTACGCGAACCTTTCGCGAAGAACTCGTTGATTTATTGAAACAGGCGGGGGTTGCATACGACGAAAGATGGTTGGATTGAGGTTAGCGCTCCCGGCGCTGGCATCCCTCCGGGATGCGGAATGTCGTCGCCCCGATAACCGGTGGTGTTCGCTACGATCGACCACCGGCTAATGGCTTAAAATCCCTTCGGGATAACACACAAAACGAATTAATTTCCCTTCGGGATAACATTCAAAACGAA
Organism: Planctomycetota bacterium; assembly: GCA_024276655.1. Lineage (GTDB taxonomy): Bacteria > Planctomycetota > Planctomycetia > Pirellulales > Pirellulaceae > SZUA-33. Next base: position 1,790 of record JAJRWU010000131.1, on the reverse strand, counting down.
GGATTCCATCATATGAACGCAAATTGCAACCGATTCACGCCCGTTTTTTCCCGGCGGGAAATGCTCAAAACCAGCGCCGCCGGATTCGGCGGCCTGGCGTTGGCCGCGTTGCTGGGAGAGGAGAACCGGGCGCAAGCAAGCCTCACCTCCCCCAAGCCGCCGCATTTCCCCGCCAAGGCCAAACGCGTGATTTTTCTGTTCATGCACGGAGGGCCTTCGCACGTCGACACCTTCGACTACAAACCGCAGTTGACCAAGGACGATGGCAAACCGCTGCCGTTCGACAAACCCCGGGTGTTCTCCGCCCAAACCGGCAAACTGTTGGCTTCGCCCTGGAAATTCAAGCAGCACGGCCAAAGCGGCGCCTGGATCAGCGAAGTGTTTCCACAGGTCGCCAAACAGGCCGACGACCTCTGCCTGATTCGCTCCATGCACGGCTCCAACTCCCGGCACGGCGGCGCCTTGTTGGAACTGCATACCGGCAGCGATACGTTCGTCCGACCGAGCATGGGCTCCTGGGTCAATTACGGCCTGGGAACCGAAAGCCAAAACCTGCCGGGGTATATTACGATCTGCCCGACGCTGACCCACGGCGGCGTGAATGCCTATAGTTCGTCGTTCCTGCCGGCCGATTTTCAAGGCACGCCGATCGGCAACGCCGGCACGCCGGCCGAAAAAGCACTGATCCCCTTCATTCACAACTCCGAAAACACCCCGCGAGATTTGCAACGCCTGGAGCTCGACCTACTGGCTCAAATCAATCGCCAACGTTTGCAGCAAACCGGGCCCGACGCCGCCTTGGAAGGCCGTATCAATTCGTTCGAGTTGGCCTTTCGCATGCAAACCACCGCGCCCGAATTGCAAGATATCAGCCAGGAAACGGCCGCCACCCAAAAGCGATACGGCCTCGACCGGCCGGCCACCAAAAACTTCGGCCGCCAGTGCCTCATGGCCCGCCGGTTCTCCGAAGCCGGCGTGCGGTTCGTGCAGATCAGCCACAGCTATAAGTGGGACCAACACTCCGACCTGCGCAACCGCCTGGCGCAAAACGCCTTGGAAGTCGACCAGCCGATTGCCGCATTGCTCGAAGACCTTAAATCTCGCGGCTTGCTCGATGAAACGCTGGTGCTCTGGGGTGGTGAGTTTGGCCGAACACCGGTCAGCCAAACCGGCAGAAACGGCCGAGACCACAACCCCGAGGGCTACACCATGTGGATGGCCGGCGGCGGCGTGAAGGGCGGCTTGCAATACGGCGCCACCGACGACTACGGATATTACGCCGTCGAGAATAAGGTGCATGTGCATGACCTGCACGCCACCATTCTGCACTTGCTCGGTCTAGACCATGAACGTTTGACGTACCGCTTTGCCGGCCGCGACTTTCGTCTGACCGACCTCTACGGCGATGTCGTCCACGATATTATCGCCTGAATGCGTTAGGCAAGCGGCGCTCCGCCGTCGCCGTTCATCGCGACTGCCTTGACCGCCAACCTGCCCGGCGATACTCTTATGTTCTCTTGCTCGTAAGAGCGTTGTGTTATTTAGTGGATTCCAAAAAAACGAGCTGCAAATGTATGTAGCTTAACAGTCACGCGCCCGTTATTTATCTTACTATCTTATGAGTGTTTGACAGTAGTGACCGTGGAAATATTTTGAACGGGAGGCGACCAATGGGGAAGATGGCACAACCAAGGAAGATCGTGGGTGTAAGAGGCCGGAAAGCCAACGGCTCATACCGGTTTTTGCAGCGAGGCGGTTTCACGCTGGTCGAACTGCTGGTCGTGATCGCG
>JAJRWU010000130.1 GCA_024276655.1 Planctomycetota bacterium | reverse complement strand
GGGAAATTCGAGCTTTCATTGCCTATTACAATACGCAACGAAAGCACTCTTCAATCGGGTACTTGGCGCCAAGCCAGTTCGAGGCCATCTAGGTGATATTCCTAGAGACTCGCCTGTCCGTGAAAGCGGCGCCACCTCACTACGTTGCTCAAAATGCACTGGCAAAGCCAGTGGCACACAAAAAACATCGCAAATATAAAGGTAACGGTGCCACCCCGCCGTCGAGTTTCGCAACATCCGCATCAAGGAACTGTGATTCGGAAGACTCAACGATCCCTGGGAATTCTTCTGTTCTAGCAGTTACCGCGAAGAGATGTGCCGACGGTTCATTGTTTCAGGGGTAACTCATGCATTGCCCTGACAACTTCCCAGGCAGGTTTCTTTCTGCCCTTGGCATCGATCAGCCCCATCGTCTCGAATATCCCGCCTCCTTGCCAATCATGCAGGAGAGCCCAGATGCCGAGTGACAAATTGATGTCGGCCGTCAGATCGAAGAAGCGTTTTATGAATTCAGCCTGTTGTCGTTCACCGTCTTCGCTGTTTTCCCCGCGCCACCCAATTTCCATGAAGACGGTCGGCAGGGTACCGATATTTTCGAGGATGGAATAATGGTTGTCAGGCAAGTCGCTCAATGAATCGCCGTACAGAAATTCCGGGTACGTTGTCAAACAAAGCATCTCAAGTTGACCGCCGAACATGCTGAGCAAATCCCATTGACCCTCGCCGACCATGGTTTCATATTGAAAAGAAACAGCGACGTTGGTTTCTGGCGAGACCGATTTGACTGAGCGAAACGCCTGTTTGTACAAGGAGACATAATTGGGAAAGTCTTCGGGGTGAGACAGGTGATACCCATTGATCTCGATCGCAAGAGCAAGGTTTTCGGGGCGATACCTGTCCGCGATCTCCGTCACTTCGTCGATGTAGTATTGACGAAGAGTAGCGTCTGAGAATCCTTTGCCCTGTAGTTTATCCGGCAATTGTGCGATTTCCTTTCGGTCGTCTTCGAGAACGTCAATCGAGATAAATACTTCGAGGCCGTGTTTCCTGGCAAGGGCAACGTCGTTTTCGTAACGCTGGAGGAATTCATCGGATGTCCAGCCGAGTTTTTGCGACAAGGAAACGACTTCGCCCGTTTGGGCCGACAGTTGATACGCAGCGGAAATGTTCTCCTCTGACCAATCCTGCGGCATAGGCACCATGCCCAGCTTGAATGATCGCTCAGTAGCCGATAGTTCGACCGCATTGACGCTTTCGGTCGAATCACTCGTATTGCTGGAGCATCCGATCAGGATAATGGAAAGAGCAATGCACGCAGGTATCGATACTTGGGCAAGTTTCACTCGGCTGCTCCCTTTGCACGTAGAATGCGACGCCAATTCATTCGGCTATTTTCGCTACTGGATGATCTTGGGGTCTTTAGCGATGAACGCAGGTTTCGAACCGTTCACCCTCTCCCTTGTGATAGTATCGCGCAAGTGTCTCTCAACGCGAGTATTACCCGTCATTAGTTTCCCAAGTTTCAATCGTAGCGTCCATTTTCGGCCAAGAGACTGTCTGCGATAGCCCAAGATTGACGGATACCGGATGGGGGTGGAGAATCCTGTTGAAAGCGACGTAGCGGACCGAGGTTCTACTTCAACAGTGCAAACCAATTCCCACCGTGTTGCAATGGAGATCATCGAGGCGTATTTCGAAGTGGTCGTATGAGACAAACCGCTGCCCAATCCCCAACGATCGCCGCGCTCATGTTCCCGGAGGAACCTTTTTCTTTACCGTTTGGGTCGAAAAAGGCGTTTACGAATTGAATTGGGGGAGCGGCCGGGAACACCTCGTCACCATTTCCAAACTCAATCGCAACGTTGGGGAGTGATTCCGATCCGTATAGCGGACCCTACTACGCCGCTGAAAATTCCGCGTGGGCGAGGCGGCTTGGCATTCGCGCCGTTTGCTTGCAATGCAGGCTCTGGGTGATTATGGTAAGCGGCGGTGGAGCAAACGCCGCGTTTTTTTCGCTCCCTGATCCCACAACCCAAAACCTTGGTTCGCGGCCGATTGAGGTTCCTACTTGAAATTCGAGAAAGCACCATGGCCACTCGAGTCACACGTCGTCAGGTTCTGCAAACATCGGCCCTTGCCGCGACTGCCGCGGTTGGCTTTCATGGTTCGCTGGCGGCGGCTGAATCGAAGTCGCCGAATGAGCGGCTCAACATTGGCGGAATAGGCACGGCGAATCGGGCGGGGGCCGATTTGGGCGGCGTCGCGAGCCAGAACATGGTGGCCTTGGTCGATATCGATGCGAAGTATCTGGAGCAAGCCGGCAAACGATATTCCGCCGCGCGGCGCTACCGAGATTTCCGCGTGATGCTGGAAAAAGAAGGCGATAAGCTCGACGCCGTGGTGGTCGGAACGGCCGACCACACCCACGCGCCGGCCGCCGCCATGGCCATGCGAATGGGGAAGCACGTCTATTGCGAAAAACCGCTCACGCACACCGTCTTCGAAGCCAGAACACTGGCGGAACTGGCCAAAAAGAATCATCTTGTCACGCAGATGGGCACGCAAATTCACGCCCTCGATAATTACCGCCGGGTGGTGGAATTGATTGAAACCGGCGCTATTGGCAAGGTGCGGGAAGTGCATGTGTGGGTGGGTGTTAATTACAGCGGCGCCAAATTCGTCACCAAGCCGCAGCCTGCGCATGTTGATTGGGACCTGTGGCTGGGCCCCGCGCCCAAACGGCCTTATTCGGTGGGCGTGCATCCCGCCCGTTGGCGAGATTTCTGGGATTACGGCACCGGCGGTTTGGGAGATTTCGGCTGCCATTACATGGACCTTGCCCATTGGGCGCTCAAGCTTCGCCACCCCACCCACTGCAAAGCCAGCGGACCGACATACGATCCTATCGCGACGACGGCCGGTTTGGTCGTCGAATACAAGTACCCGGCGCGAGGCGATTTGCCGCCGGTCGAAATGACTTGGTACGATGGCGGGCGCCGTCCGGAAATTCTCAACACGCTCAAGCGGAAAGACGGCTCGCCGTTGAAATGGGGCAACGGCCAACTCTTCATTGGCGAAAAGGGCATGCTGATTTCCGACTACGGCAAGCATTTACTCCTGCCGGAAGACAAATTCGTTGATTTCAAACGCCCCGAACCGTATATTCCCAAATCGATCGGGCACCACGCCGAGTGGGTGCAGGCGATCAAGACCAATGGTCAAACCACTTGCAACTTCAACTATTCCGGCGCCCTCACCGAAGCCGTATTGTTGGGAACGGTGGCTTATCGCTCTGGGTGCGACATCGAATGGGACGCCAAGAATCTTAAACCAGTAGGCGCGCCCCAAGCCGAGCAATTTGTACACAAGGAATACCGCAAAGGTTGGACGCTCTAGCTGCTGCGTGGAAATTATTTGCCGGGATTTTCCTCGAATTAAAAGCCCGGCATTTTGAAAATGCCGGGATTTTCCTCCCACCAACCGCGAACGCATTCTTTCCTGACGGTCTTCGCCGAAAACACACGCGATCATTCGCCTAAAGAGTAGGCAGCACCTTGAAGAAGACGACCTGTTCCCAATGCGGCGCCTCCATGCCTCACCGCGCGACGTTCTGCAACGAGTGTGGTTACGAGAGTGAACTCGGCTACACCGTGTCGCTTGCAACGCCGGAACAGCAGGCGCCGAACCAGGCGCTCTTGCCGAGTTGGTTTTTCCTCGCTGCCGCCTTGGTCGGCCTTTTCCTGCTCATAGCGACCACTGCTGATCGCAGTTGGGGCGCGATTGCATTCATTTACCTGGGCGAGGGCTTAATCAGCGCGGGTTTCATTTGGGCGGTTGTACTGGCCTTTCAAGACGAAATTCTAGACGGCTTCCTTTGCGCGATCTGCGGTTTCTATTTGGTCTATTACGTCATCATGGAGTGGCGGACGTGCCGACCCGCGGTGCTGACCGGCTTTTTGGGGGCCGCCATGGTGGCTGCCGGCTTGGCGATCCGACATTACTTCGTCGAGGTTGTCGTCTGACAAGAAAATAAAAAAGCCCCTGGCATCCTCCAAGGGCTTTCTTTTCGCTGGTGTGCGAGCGAAGCTTAGATCACGCAGACATTTTCAGCACGAGGACCTTTGGGCCCCTGGCCGTTTTGGTACTCCACGGTTTGTCCCTCTCGAAGCTCTTCGAACGTCGTGCCTTCGACGGCCGAGTGATGGAAGAAAACATCGCCTCCATCTGCCGAAATGAAACCAAAACCCTTGTCAGTGACTAACTTCTTGATTGTACCCTGTGGCATGACACGCCACTCCCAAAAAAACAGACCTAAAAACAAAAATGGTTTGGCGGAACCCCGTGATGCCAGAAAACCCGGCAACGACAGAAACCACCGCCCCGACAGCAAACACCGCCCCGACAGAAAACACCGCCCCAACTCGAAAAGGCAAGGCTGCCGAAAATGTCACTCCAGGCGAGCAAACGCCAAAAGTTTGGGTTTCGGCCTACTAACACCCTATGCCTAGACGTTTCGGATTGTAACATTTTCAATTCCAAGATAAAGAAAAATCCGGTTCTTTTGGACATTTCTTGCCACCTGACATCTACCGGGGGGACGCTGTTGGCGCCTCGAAATCGTGAGGAGTCCGTGAAAACCTCTCAAGTTTCATATCCTAACTCGTACATCCCAACGAACGCAAGTGTTTACTTCAACACCGGTTACGTCCAGGCGAACGTCTCGCCGGTGAGTTGTTCGTAGGCGGTGATGTATTTTTCGCGTGTTTTGGCGATGATTTGTTCGGGCAGCGCCGGCGGCGTGCTTTCTTTATCCCAGGTGGTTTCCTCCAGCCAATCGCGGACGAACTGTTTGTCGAACGAGGGCTGGTTTTTGCCGGGGGCGTATTGATCGGCGGGCCAGAAGCGGGAGCTATCGGGGGTGAGCACTTCGTCGATCAAGATCAACTCGCCATCGACCCAGCCCCATTCGAATTTGGTGTCGGCGATGATGATCCCTTTTTCGCGGGCGATTTTGGCGCCGCGGAGGTAAATATCCATGCTCCGCTCGCGCAGCGTTTCGGCAGTTTCGCGGCCCACGGCGTCGACCATTTTGTCGAAGGAAATGTTTTCGTCGTGCCCTTCTTCCGCTTTAGTGGCCGGCGTGAAAATGGGCTCGGCAAGCTGTCCGCATTGCGTCATGCCCGCAGGCAGTGAAATGCCGCACACACTGCCATCGCGTTGGTATTCCTTCCAGCCAGAACCCACCAAATACCCTCGGATCACGCACTCAATCGGCACGACTTCCGCCTTGCGGCAGAGCATGGAGCGTCCGGCGAGGATGTCGAGGTCGACGCCGTCGGGCAGGTTGAAACTCGGCACGTCGACACTGAGCATGTGATTCGGCGTATCGAGCAAATCGAACCAATAGCGGCTGATTTGGGTCAGCACTCGCCCTTTGTCGGGAATGCCGCTGGGCAAAACCCAGTCGAATGCGCTGATTCGATCGGTGCTCACGATCAGCAGGGCGTCGCCGAGGTCGTACACATCGCGCACTTTACCTCGTCGAACGGGGATATCAGCTAACCTTGTTTCCAAGACGGCGTTGCTCATGCTAAACTCCGTAGCAGTGAATGGATGGGTGGGGGGCGCCAACAATAATGCCGATCACCCGCGCCGGGAGCCGACAATACTTTCAGAGCGTCACATTACTTCCAGAGCGTCACATTCAGAGCCTCTCCTAAAAGAGCGAGACGCCATGAAGCGGCGGGCAGTATATCACGCCAGTCGGTTCGGTGGCCAGAGTGCGGCAGCGGAACGGGCGCGCGTTTTCCGGTCGAACCGGCTTGAATACGAGCACACGCCCTTGTGCCTTTAGAATCGACTCAGGATATTTATTCGACAGACATTTATTTGACAGGCGATTAGTTCGACAGACGTTTTTTCACATGGACGTTTTTTTCACATGGGACAAATGCAATTCCTGGCGCCGAACCGCGAACGAGTGCCGTCGCGCGCTTTGGAATCCGCGTACATTGCCGGGCAGGAGGGAATCCCCTGGCAAAGTCGAACATTTTGGCGGGAAGATTGTCTGGTCGTTGAACGGGAAATCGGCGACTCCGGCAATTTCCACCTCGCCTGGACGACTTCCAACCACGGTGAAATGGTGCTCTCGACCGCCAGCCTGGCCGAGCGAGACGAGCCCTATCTGTTGCCGGTCGAATTGGCCAGAGGCACGCTGAATCGGCTTCGCAACCAGATGGAATCTTGGAAGATGGCGGGGCTGGAGTTGTCGCCGCGCATTTTGGAATATGTTCAAGCAGCGACCGAAAGCTTTGTCCGCAGCGCCACCTCGCAACAAGATTTACAAGCCGCCGCTCGGCACGCCGATTTGTCGATCGACCGGAGTTTGGAGGGCGTTTTTCTGTTGGCGGAAGAATCGTCGCGCCAAATGTTGGCCTGCCGGCATCAACAAATGCCTCGCTTGGGCACGTTGTTTGCCGTGGAAGCACCGGCGAACACACTTTCGCCCGCGGCGGAAAAGGCCTTCCTGGCAACCTTCAATTCATGCATGACGCCCTTCCGTTGGTCGCAGATCGAAAAAAAATCCGGGCAATTCGACTGGAAACTTGCCGATGCACAAATTCGCTGGTGCCAAAAGCACGACCTCAAGGTTTGCAGCGGACCCTTGTTGCGGTTGTCGGCCCACGATCTGCCCGATTGGCTCTTCCTTTGGGAAGGCGACTTCGACCGAATTCTCGACCACGCCGTGAAGTTCGCCGAGGCGGTCGTGCAACGCTACTCAGGACGCGTTCACGTCTGGACCGCCGTTTCCAGGATGAATGTCGGCCAGGCGATGGTGCTCAGCGAAGAACAACGTTTTCGTTTGGCGGTGGGAATGATCGAAGCTGTTCGCCGCACCGATCCTCGCACGCCCGTGATTGTGAATTTCGACCAGCCCTGGGCGGAGTATTTGGCGAATAGTCAAATTGAACTCTCGCCGTTTCATTTTGCCGACGCCTTGGTGCGGGCGGAATTGGGCGTGGCGGGAATCGGCCTTGAGCTCAATTATGGTTACTGGCCGGGCGGCTCCCTGGCGCGAGATGTTTTGGAATGCAGCCGCCAAATCGACCGTTGGGCGCAGTTTGGGTTGCCTTTGTTGATCGAGGTGCTGATTCCCAGCAGCAGTGAGGAAGATGCTTCGGCTTGGAATCGGGCGGTTCCCGTGGCTGGCGGCGTGAATGAATTCACGCCTGAAACACAGGCCCGGCTGGCGGAGAGTTTGGCCACGATGTTTATATCGAAGCAGTCGGTGCATGGCCTGATTTGGTCGCAACTCAGCGACGCCGCTCGGCACGAATTTTCTCAGGGAGGGGTGTTCGATGCAAAGTGGGCGCCTAAGCCGCTCATGCAGACGTTAGCGAAAATTCGTCGGGCGCATCTCACCTAGGCCGCGAGAGAAGCACGGCTTGAGAATGCTTGTTACAATGAGCGGCGTTCTGTTGGCGGACTGTCATCACCGGAGCCACTCATGAAAACGCCCTTGATCCTGCTGCTGCTCCCCTTCTTCTTCGCTCCCTGCGTGCTACATGCCGCTGAGTTCCGCGCTGGCGCCGCCGCGCAAGACATCACACCCGCCACATGGCCGGTGCATCTGGTGGGCTCGTTCAGCGAACGGGGCGCCGAGAAAGCTTGGGATCGGTTGCACGCCCGCGCGTTGGTGCTCGACGATGGCCAGACGCGCCTGGCGCTCGTGATCGTCGACAGTTGCCTCATTCCCAGGTCGTTGTTCGACGAAGCAAAACAACGAGCGTCGAAACAGACCGGCATTCCCACCGATCGGATGTTAATGTCGGCCACGCACACGCATTCCGCGCCGGCCTCGCTCCACAGACTTTTCGCCCAGGCGAATGAAGCGTATCTGGAAGTGCTCAAGCGTGGAATTGTCGAGGCGATCAAACAGGCCAATGCGAATCTGGAGCCGGCGGAATTCGGTTGGGGACAAGTCGACATTCCGGAACACGTTCATAATCGTCGCTGGCACATGAAGCCGGGCGGCATCACGCCGAATCCATTCGGAGAGATCACCGACCAGGTTCGCATGAACCCGCCGCGAGGACGTGGCTTGCTCGACCGCCCCGCCGGACCGACCGACCCGCAATTGTCGTTCCTCTCGATTCGAGCCGCCGGCGGCCGCCCGATCGCGCTGCTGGCCAACTACTCCTTGCATTATGTTGGCGGCGTGTTGCCGGGTGGCGTTTCCGCCGATTACTTCGGTGAGTTCGCCCGACAAATCAGACAGCGCATCGCTCCGCAAGAGAGTGGCGGCCACCCGCCGTTTGTGGGCATTATGTCCAACGGCACCAGCGGCGACATCAACAACATCAACTTCCGCGATCCTCAGCCTCGAAAAAAGCCGTTTGAACAAATACGTTACGTCGCCCGCGATGTGGCCGATACAGTAGGGCAAGCACTCAAAAAAATTAAGCACCGCAAGGCGATCACGTTGGCGATGGCGCAGCGCGAACTAACGCTCGGCATTCGTAAGCCCAACGCTGAACAACTCGCCCTCGCCAAACAATTCCTGGCCGAGTCGGACGAATCCAAATTGCCGCCCCGCGGCAAAGCCTACGCGGCGTTCGGGGTCGAACTTGCGGAAATGCCGCCCACCGAAGACATTATCTTGCAAGCGATTCGCATCGGCGATGTGGGCATTGCCGCGATTCCCTGCGAAGTATTCGCCGAGATAGGGCTGGAAATCAAAGAGCGCAGTCCGCTGAAAACGACGTTCACCATCGAACTGGCCAACGGTTGGAATCGTTATCTGCCCACGCCCCGGCAACATCGGCTGGGCGGGTATGAAACCTGGTTGGGGACCAACATGCTCGAGATTCGCGCCTCGGAGAAGATCACGAACGTCGTTCTCGAACTCTTGGCCGATGTGGCGCCCGGCGGGGCAAAGCGGCAGCCCGACTCGAAGTAACAAAACGCGGGAATACACCTTCCGGTTCGGAAGCCCGGCTTGCGGCCGGCGCGGAAATTCACCAAGCGGCCAGCCGTTTCCAGGCGGTGTGCGGCCGAAAGGCTTCGGCGGCGGCAACTCCCGATTGGGCGCCGCGCGTTTGGTACAATCGCTCCACGTGTTCCAGCAAGGGTGAAAAGTCGTCGCTCTCGCCACGCGCCAATTGCGAGCGATGGCAATCCAGCATGGCGCGTTTGAGGTCGACGAACTCCGAGATATCGAGATACAAACTCGGCTCGGCGGCGGTCATGGTGATGGTGTCCATCCACCAGAGGGCGGGCGGCGCGGCCAGCGGGGGCGATGTCGTGACGTGGCCGCGCGAGGCGGCGAACCAGGTGGCGGCTTCGGTGAGCGCGCTGGCCGCGCGATGATCGGCGTGGTAATCTTCGGCCGCGTGCCCCAGCACCAAGGTGGGTTGGAACTGCCGAAAGATTTCGAGCAACAATGCACGGGTTTCGGGCGTATCGGCCAGTTGGCCATCGGGAATATCGCCCCAGAATAGTTCGGCGTCGAGCAACGCGGCCGCCTCCTGCATTTCTCCCCGCCGCACCGAGGCAAGCTCGACAATGGGCGGATCGGGCTGGCCCTTGTCGCCTTGGCAGAGTACGCAGACGGCAATGCTCGCGCCATCGCGACGAGCGCGGGCCAAGGCGCCGGCGCAAAAAAGTTCGGCGTCATCAGGGTGGGCGACGACCGCCAGAACCCGGTCGGCGGAGAAGTCACACTTCATGAACACACTCCAAGAAAATAGAGAATCATTAGATCCCCAGTTGGCGTTTTAGAAGCCCGGCGTTTTGAAAAATCCGGGCCTCTTGGGCGGCGGCGAACGCAGGCGGCGTTTAATTTCGGCGCGGTTGCTCACGCGCTGCGCGCGTTGGGACGACGCAAGGATTGGTCGACTGGGTCGGCAACCGGGGCATTGCCTGTTGTTGCCGCCTCGGTCGCCGATGATAAATCGAGGCCTTCGCCGAAATAGTATTTGCGCGCTTCGGGGTGCGCAATCACGACGTCGGGCTGGCCATCGCAAAGCACGCTTCCGGCGCGAATCACATAACTGCGGTCGGTAATTTCCAGGGTTTCGCGAACCTGGTGGTCGGTGATCAGAATGGAAATACCGCGTTGGCGTAGTTCACGCACGATGTTTTGTATGCTCTGCACCGTGACCGGGTCGATTCCGGCGAAAGGCTCGTCGAGCAGAATAATTTCGGGTTCAGAGATCAAACAGCGAGCGATTTCCAACCGCCTTCTTTCTCCACCGGACAGGCTGCCCGCCTTGGAGCGGCGAATGTGCGTGATTTTGAACTGTTCCAGCAATTCCTCGCAGCGGGCTTTGCGCGCTTTGCGGTTGAAGCCGAGCAGTTCCATCATGCCCAACAGGTTTTGTTCGGTGGTCAGTTTTCGAAACACGCTCGATTCCTGAGCCAGATATCCCATACCGCCATCGGCGGCGCGGCGATGCATGGGCCAGTTCGTCACATCAACCCCCGAGAGCCGCACTCTGCCGCCATCGGGGCGAAGCATGCCGCAGGCCATGCGAAAACAGGTTGTTTTGCCGGCGCCGTTGGGACCCAAGAGGCCGACAATCTCACCGACATTGACATGAAAGCTCACGCCATCGACAACCCGCCGCCGGCCGAACGATTTCACCAACTTCTCGACTTCCAGAATCGTCATTCTCCAATCCTCCATGACCAACAGCGGGAATATGCTCCACACGGTAAGGGTTGACACAGTTGCATCTTTTCTGGCGCCAATGTCGCATTTTTCGTTTAACGGCAAGCCGAAGACTGCGTTTTCTGTTCTGCCCGAACGCGTAGGCTCAAAACACAGCCGCCTTCGGCTTGCCGTTAAACGAGCCATTGCCGGCCGTGTGAAATATAACTAGCGAATCAGGCCGATGCGCGTCACTTGGGGGGAAGGCCAGTAAATCATTAACGCCTTGCCGATCATTAAATCGCGTTCGACGAAAGAGCCTTGGGGCCAGAGCCTGGCGTCGGAACTGGCGGGACTGTTGTCGCCCATGGGAAAGAATTGGTCGTTTTGCAAGGGGAATACGCGTTGCCGCCGCGAAGCAAAAAGTTTGGTCGTGGCCCAGATTTTGGGGTTTGAGAAGATCTCTTCGGTATCGAAATTCTGCGGCAAGTCGTAATCGTTGTCGCGATCGGCGCCGTGCGAGTGATAACTGATGGCAATATAATACACATCGCGGAGCACTCGCAGGTAGTTCAGTTTTACCGCCGCGCCGCGCACGCCCACGCCCACCGGCGCGATGTCGAGCGGATCGGTTTCCCGCCATTTCGGCTCCGCCAAACGATCGAGGGTGTAGGTGGCGGGCGAGGAAAACACAATCAGCTTGTTGTTGACCCAAAGCTTCAAACCGCGATCAACATTGGAGAATCGCAAGCGGTACACGCCGGCGCCCCGAATGGACGTTTCGGCGGTTGGAGGCGAAGCGCCGGCATCGCCCGCTTGGGCGTCGAACGGTTGGGCGCCGCGGTCGGCCGTTAATTCCGCTCGGCCGGTGGCGATGTCGATCTGGCATTCGTAGTGAACGCCTCCTTGAACGATGTCGAGCAACAGCATGCCCTGCGCGCTCTTGACCTCCACCTCTGTTTCCAAGGCCAAATCAGGCGCCCAATGCACGCCAACTTCATGCTTTACTTCGTCGGGCCAAAATTCGGTGGCGATCGCATTGTAGGCGCAGAAATCGGTAATCAATTTCCCTCGCCGCCGCATCAGGCCAGGGGGTTGCCGTCCCTGGGCCAGATCGCCCCAGTCGTCGTAGTTTGGAAAAAGATGACGGTACCGCAGCCAAGCTTCGCCGCCAGCGCCATCGGTTTCATACGCGTGGCCATCTTCGGCGGCGCGCCATGCCGCGGGAGAGGCCACGCCTTCTCGGGCCCAAGGTTGCCAGCGCGAGGGCCAGCCCACTTTTTTCATCGAATCCGCGATGAAGCGATTGTCGTCGACCAACTGCAACATCGCCTTTGTTTTGCCGGCCGGTTTCCGTGCGATATGGAATTCGTTTTCGCCCGGCGATTGAATGTAGATATCACCGCCATGCACCATGACCTTCTCGCCCGGTAAGCCGATCAGCCGCTTGATGTAATTCTGTTTTGCATCGCCCGGAAATTTGAAGACGATGATATCCCACCGGTCGAACGCTTTTGGCTCGACGAACTTCCCCACCAGAATGCGATCGCCGGTATACGTTCGCTGCCGCTGCGTGATATCCATCAGATAGTGGCAAATCGGGCACGTTGTGCCAATGACGCGTTCAGGACGAAGATTGTCTTTGTTTTCAATGCTGGCGCCGGTGGAATAGCGAAAGCCGCACTCCGAGCAAACCACGTCTTTATGGTTGCCGTACAGCGTTGGCGCCATGGATCCCGTGGGAATCACGAACGCTTCGGCCTCGAATCCCCGGAAAAGAAACGCCAACACAATCGCGATCACGATCGATTCCACGAATTCCCGCGTCGAACGAGACGCTCGAGGATTGAACCGCGGCGGCTGGATAACCTTCGGCGATTCGGCCGCCTTGGCCTTGTGTTGGTTGGGCGGTTTCTTTTTGTTCTTTAATTTAGACATCACTCAAATAGACCTCTAGCGTTTTCTCAGGAAAGCGTTTTGAAACTCGCCTCCACCGTACGATGGCCTTCCAAGGCCGTCGATTTGCAGAGGTTCGAGGCGTGCGACGGCCTCGGAAGGCCATCGTACTTTCGTTTCCAAACACCATCTTAGTCGTCGGACGTCGCGCCGCATTGCCAATGGTTCTTCGGCAGCGTCCCGATAATATAGCGAAATTCGAGAAATCGGCCCATCTGGATTTAAGCGGCGCCGCTATGTTGCTAGGCGTCGTTCAACGCCGCGACGACCAAATCGCCGACCTGGCTGGTGCTGTAGCCCATTTTCCCAGCCGCCTGGCTCTTCATTTTTTCGCCCGTCACCTTTTGCAAAGCAGCCAGCACGCGTTGCCCGGAAGCTTCATGACCAGATTGCACCAAGAGCATCGAAAGCGCGTTGATGGCGGCAATCGGGTTGATCACGTTTTTTCCGGTGTATTTGGGAGCGCTGCCGCCCATCGGTTCGAACATGCTCACGCCGCCAGCGTCGGGATTGATGTTGCCGCCCGCCGCCACGCCCATTCCGCCTTGTAGAATGCCAGCCAAGTCGGTGATGATGTCGCCGAACATGTTGGTCGTGACAATGACGTCGTAGTATTCCGGGTTCTTGACCATCCACATGCAGCAGGCGTCGACGTGATTGTAATCGGCTTCGACGTCTGAATATTCCTTAGCGACATCGCGAAAGGTGCGGTCCCAGAGGTCGTGGCCGAAGGTCAGCACGTTTGTTTTGGCCACCAAGGTCAGCCGCTTGCCTTTGGGGTTGTTGCGGCGGCGTGTGAAATCGAAGGCCCAGCGAATGCACCGTTCGCAACCCTTGCGGGTGTAAACGGCGGTTTGCGTGGCGACTTCATCGGGCGTGTGTTTCTTCAGAAAACCGCCGATGCCGCAGTACATGTCTTCCGTGTTTTCACGCACCACAACGAAGTCGATGTCTTCCGGTTTTTTTCCCGCCAGCGGCGTTTCCACACCGGGAAAAAGCTTCACGGGCCGCAGGTTGATGTACTGATCCAACTGGAAACGCAGCTCCAGCAGCAGCCCTTTTTCCAGCACGCCGGGCGGTACGTCAGGATGCCCCACGGCGCCGAGCAAAATGGCGTCGAAGGTCCGTAATTCGTCGACCGCGCCCGCCGGCAAGGTTTCACCGGTGCGCAGATAACGCTCGCCGCCGAAATCAAAATCTTTCAGCTCGAACGAGAAATCGTCCTGTTTGGCCACCGCCGCCAAAACCTTGAGGGCCTCCGCCGTGACTTCCGGACCAGTGCCATCGCCGCCGATGACTGCAATTTTTAAGTTCGACTTCTCGCTCACGCGGGCGTTCCCTGAAAGAGGGGCCAAAGAAAGGGGGGGCGCGGGCCGCGCCGCCAACAAGGCGTGATTTTAACACCCCCCCCACCCGCCCACAAGTTGGAGCGCCGTTGGGTTGGAGTCTGTCGTTCATACACAAATGTACGGAGACAACGTACGCTGGCCTTCCAAGGCCGTCGGTCTGCTCGCGGTACATGGGTGTAGCCGGCATCCCGCTGATTCCGGCATCCCGCTGATTCATTGAGAAGACTTGAACCTCATTTATCAATAGTTATTTGTCAATGGTCATTTGTTATTTGCCGGCGACCAACGAATAATTTGTCGATGATTCCATTGTCCTTATTGTCCTTGACTCCATTGTCCTTGCCTGACGGTACTGGTTCGGCGCCGGCGCTGCGCCGGAACGGCCACTCCCTCCAATGACAAATGAGCATTGACAAATAACTATTGACAATTTTCCGATCAAACCGCCTCTATTTCCTTGCCGGCTACACCCTCGGAACATCCCGTTTCGACGGCCTTGGAAGGCCATCGTACACTCCAACGGTGGGCGGCGCGAATGACGACGTTGTTTCGAGGCGTTTACCAAACCGCTGCATCTGGCATCCCGCCGGGATGCGGGAGTGATTGCGCGGCCGATACCGGCGGTGGCGCTGCGCTGACCGCCGGCTAAGGAACAGTCCCGAAATAAGTTCCCGGTTGTAGCTCAAAAAAGCCCGGCATTTTCAAAATGCCGGGCTTTTAATTCGGTATGTAATTTCGGGACTGTTCCGAATGGCTGTCAAGCCTCCGCCTTGTAACGAACTCTTGCCTGCTTCAATCGGCGGCGCCCGACCAAATTCCCGCCTTGGCGTTTTTGGCGGCTTGCTCGGCTTTTCGGAGTTTTCGGGCCATGGCGGCGGAATCGCCGGAATAGAGGCTGGCTCGCGCCAGACCATGGCGGACAAGCGCTTCGTTCAGCATTTCGTCGCCCACGAAGACATAAGCCAAGGAACGTCCGTATTGGTCGACGCGGCGCCGGTCGAGCCGAATGCGAAGTTCGCCGCCTTTCAAGAAGTGGCGAGTGAAGGCGGTGGCTTCGGGTCCCCAGGGCTCGACGGGATGATTGGGTTTTACGGCTTCTGGCGTGTCGATGCCGAGCAGACGAATACGAATCGGCGGCGCGTGGGCGTCTTTCGGATTGCGAACAATGATCGTGTCTCCGTCCACGACGCGGTCCAGCCGCCAAACGCCCGCACGCAACAGCGCGCTGGAATGAGCCGCAGGCATCGGCGCCGGCTTTTGCACCTTGCCTGCAATTCTGACGATCGCGAGCACGACGAGAATCAGAATAACCGGCCAGGAGAGGCGAACTCTGCGACGAACCCGCCGGGAGCGTTTTGGAGGATCCGACATAACCGCCCCTCTTTGAAAACCTTAGAAATTCGGCGTCGGGGCGCGGTAGTGGGAAAGGTCGATGCCGCGAAACCATTCGATGGTGGCCAAAAGTCCCTCGCGCAGGTGCGTGTTGGGCGTCCAATCGATATGCTTTTTCGCCAAGCTGATATCGGGCCGCCGCCGGGTGGGGTCGTCTTCGGGAAGCGGACGCAACACCAATTGCGAAGCCGACCCCGTTAGTTCGATCACCAACTCCGCCAACTCACGAATACTGAATTCAACCGGGTTCCCAATGTTCATCGGTCCGACGAAATCCGCCGGTGTTTCCATCATTCTCAACATGGCCTCGACCAAATCGTCGCGATAACAAAACGAACGCGTCTGGGCGCCATCGCCAAACAAGGTGATATCTTCGCCGGCCAAGGCCTGCCGAATGAAATTGGAAACCACGCGGCCATCGAAAGGATGCATGCGAGGACCGTACGTGTTGAAAATTCGCACCAGCTTCACCTCCACGCCGTTCATGCGGCGGTAGTCCATGAAGAGTGTTTCGGCGGCGCGTTTGCCTTCGTCGTAACACGCGCGAGGCCCGATCGGGTTCACGCTGCCCCGATACGCTTCGGTTTGCGGATGCACTTCCGGGTCGCCATAAACTTCGCTGGTGGAAGCCTGTAACACGCGGGCGCGGCAGCGTTTGGCCATGCCCAGAACATTGATCGCGCCCAAGACCGACGTTTTCAGCGTTTTGATCGGGTTGTATTGGTAGTGGCCGGGCGCGGCGGGGCAAGCAAGGTTGTAAATCCGGTCGACCTCCAGCCAAATAGGCGAGGTGATATCATGTCGAATCAGTTCGAAATTCGGGTGCTTCAATAAATGTGCGACGTTCGTTTTCTGGCTGGTGAAGAAGTTGTCAAGACAAATGACATCGTGTCCGGCGTCGACCAACCGTTCACAAAGGTGCGACCCCAAAAAACCGGCGCCGCCCGTGACCAGCACGCGTTGAATACTACTCATCGGGGAAATCTCTTTTGTGTGCGGCGTGGTGTTCAGTCTTGCAATTGTTGCGTCAAGCGTCCTGATCAATCAAACTAAGAAAGCCCGAGATGGAACAGATAGCGTGTTAGGATAGTCTAAGGACCGCTGGGCATAAATGCCGTTTTCGGAAGTGTGGAGCAACTGGCTCCCGAATGGGCGGCGAGAGAAGCCCGGCTTTTTGAAAAAGCCGGGCTTCTGAACCGGGAAGTAATTTCCCACACTTTCTCAGACGCCGGTTCTCTATTATCGTAAACCAGTGAACGCAGTATAGGTCAGACACTTCGATGAAAAACGGTATTGTTTGTCTGCTCGTGTTTTTGGGCCTTGGCCACTGCTCACGGGCGGCATTTTCGGCGACGGCGTTGTCGGCGAACGGGCTTAATGTGCTTTTGATCGTGACCGACGACCAACGGCCAGATACGATCAGCGCCTTGGGCAACCGTTTTATCAAGACGCCGAACCTCGACGACCTAGCCAAGCGCGGCATGGTCTTCACGCGCGCGGTCTGCCCGTATCCGCTGTGTGTGCCCAGTCGGGCGGAACTCTTGAGCGGCCGCAGTAGTTTTCACAACGGCGTGCTGCCGGGCGTGAGCAATCGACTCGATCCTAACCTGATTCTGTTGCCGCAAGCACTCGGGCGCGCGGGGTATCAGACTTGTTACGTGGGGAAATGGCACACCAGCGGCCGGCCTTCCACCTGCGGGTATGAGGAAAGTTTGGCGTTGTTCGGTTCGGGAGTGCGAAACCCGCCCGAACAGCGCGACGCCAACGGGCGGGTTGTCACGGGCTACCGGGGCTGGGCCTTTCAGACCGACGACCGGAAACTATTTCCCGAACGGGGCGTGGGGCTCACGGCGAATATCAGCCAAACTTTCGGCGACGCCGCGGTGGAGTACATCCGCCGTGCTCGCGAGAAGCCGTTTTTTCTGCACGTCAATTTCACCGGCCCCCACGACCCTCTGCTCATGCCGCCGGGCTACGAAGGGAAGTATGCGGCGAATCGTCTGCCGCTGCCGCCGAATTATTTGTCGGAACACCCGTTCGATCATGGAAATTTTAACGGCCGCGATGAAAAACTGCTGCCCTGGCCGCGCACCACCAAAGACGTTCTGGAGGAATTAGCGGTTTATTACGCCGTTATTTCGCACATCGATGCGCAGGTCGGTCGGATGGTGGCGGCCCTGCGGGAAACCAAGCAACTCGCCAAAACGCTCATCATTTTCACCAGCGATCACGGTTTGGCCATCGGCAGCCACGGCTTGCGCGGCAAGCAAAACATGTACGACCATACAATCGGCGCGCCGCTCCTCATTAGCGGCGCCAACGCACCCCGCAACCAACGCAGCAAGGCCCAAGTGTATCTGCGAGATATTTACCCCACGATTTGCGAATTGGTCGGCGCGCCCATACCAGAGACCGTGGAGTCGAAAAGCTTCGCCGACGTGATTCGAGGCCATACCAACGCCAGCCGCCGATACGTGTTTGGGTATTTCCATGATGTGCAACGCATGATTCGCGGCGACCGTTGGAAATTGATTTACTACCCGAAACTCGAACGCTACCAACTCTTTGATCTTGCCAAAGACCCTCATGAGTTGCATGATGTTTCCGGCGCTGCGGGCGTCGCGGCGGTGCAAGACGACCTCCGCCGAAAACTCGAAGCCTGGCAGCGAAAAGCCAACGACCCGCTCGCCAAACCGTTGCCCAAGTAAAACGAGCGGCGGCGCCAGAGCGTATCGCCAATGAAATCGCACCGTGAATTGAGTGAAACTTCTGTTGAAAAAATATCTTCTCGCGGCGACAAAAATCGGTGTCTCGGCGGCGCTTCTGGCGTTTTTGTTTTATCAAGCCTCGCAAAACGAGAGTTTTCGCGTTCTGCGCGACCAGCCCAAGCAATGGCCATTGTTGGTGGTCGGCGCCTCGCTCACATTCGCCGCCGTTTGCGTCACGATTTTCCGCTGGTGGCTGCTGGTGCGGGCTTTGGAAACGCCCTTCCATTGGCGCGACGCGCTGCGACTCGGATTCTTGGGCTACCTGTTCAATTTTTTCACGCTCGGCGTCATGGGAGGCGATTTGGTGCGGATGGTGTTCATCGCCCGGCACTGCTCCGCAAAACGCGCCGAAGCAGCCGCCACCGTGGTCATCGACCGCATGTTCGGCATCTTTGGGCTGGTGGTCGTGGTTTCGCTGGCGTACCTGATGGTCGACGTGCAGGCGATGGCGTCGTCGTCGGAAGAACAGTTGGCCGCCGTTCGCGTCATGGGCCGCACCTCTATGATTCTGTCGGCTTGTGGAGGTGTGGCGGTTTGCGTGTTTCTGCTTCCCGGCTTCACGACCTCTCCGCTGTGGGAGACACTCGCCCGCATTCCGAAAATCGGCGGCTTCATCGAACGGACCGTTTCCGCATTGCGGCTCTATCGACGCAAGGCGTATTTGCTGGTTATTGCGCTGTTGTTGAGTATGGGCGTTCATACGCTGATGGCCTGCGGCGTGTTTTTCATCGCCCAAGGTTTGTCAGGAAACGCACCAGGATTAAACGCGCATTTGTTGGTTGTGCCGCTCGCGATGCTGGCCGGCGCTCTGCCGGTGCCGGGCGGACTTGGCGCCTTCGAAACGGCGCTGAACCTGCTCTACCAAGCGGTGTTGCCAAGCGGCGCCTCGAAAAGCCTGGGCTTTGTGGTCGCTCTTGGCTTCCGCATGGTGACGATTCTCGTGGCCATGATCGGGCTTGGTTATTATCTGGCCGACCGAGGCGGCGTGAAGAACCTACTGCGTGAAGTCGAGGAAGATCAGCAGACCCCCAACGATTGAACAACAACGCCGTGAGCCGGGGGCGCACGCATTAGCGGCTGGGTTTGAATATGGGCGTCTCATGCTCTTTCCGCCGCGGCGCGGCGGCTGGCGGCCCATCGCTTGGCTAATTCATCGGCCGTGACGCCGCCTAAAATCACGACGCCAATGATGGTGAACTCCAGTTGCGTGTCGATGCCCAGCAGGTTGATCGAATTATAGAGCACGCGCATCACGGCGATGCCCACGATCACGCCGGCGATCGAACCTTCGCCGCCGCGCAAGCTGCATCCGCCCAAGACGGCCGCCGCAATGGCGTAAAGTTCGTAAAAGTCGCCGTGTCCGGCCGGTTGAATAAGGTTAAAATCGAGTGCGAAGAGAACGCCGCCCAGCGCCGCGGTGGTGGAGCAAATCATGTAGGCCAGTATCGTCATGGCGTCGGTGTTGATTCCGCTGTAGCGAGCGGCCTGTTCGTTCCGGCCCAGAGCCAGCATGTAGCGGCCGTACACCGTTTTGTTGAGAAACACCGCCGCCGCAACGCCCAACGCCAGCATGATGAGCACGGGCGAGGGAATCTCGAAACCGGTCACGAACGGAAGCGGAACTTTTCCCGTGGCTAGCAGACGCAGCGTTTCGTGCTCTTGCCCGAAGCCTTGGGTTTGATCGCCGGTGAGCCAGCGGGCCAAACCCCGGTAGATCATCAGTCCACATAAAGTCACGACAAAGGGCCGCAATTTGAGTTTGGTGATCAACAGGCCGTGCGTCAGCCCGACGCCCAACCCCAGCAGCGCCACGACCAACAACGCCGCCGGCGCGCTCCAGCCATGTTGCATGATCAGCAAGGGCAACACGCAGCCGGTTAGGCCGATCAAGGAGCCGATCGACAAATCAATGCCGCCGGTAATAATCACGAACGCGGCGCCGATGCTAATCACGCCGAACAGCCCCGTCCAACGAATGACGTTCTGTAGGTTGTACGCCGTAAGGAACTGGGGGTTCATGACCGATGTCGCGACACAAATAACAACCAGCAGCGTGGAGATTCCCAGTATTTTCTTCATGTTCGTCGATGGTTCGCTCAAAGGTTTGACACAGTTGTGGTTTCGGCGCCGGTGGCCAATTGCATGACCGCCTCTTCGGTGAGTTGGCTCCGCGCCAATTCGCCCGCGATCCTTCCCTGGTGCATGACCAGTACGCGGTCCGACACGCCCAGCACTTCCTCCATTTCGCTGCTGGCGAACAAAATCGCGACGCCTTCGGCCGCCAGCTGATCCATCAGATGATAGATTTCCTCCTTGGCGCCGACATCAATCCCCCGGGTCGGCTCATCGAGCAGCAACACGCGCGGCGCCAAGGCGAGCCATTTTCCCAGCACGACTTTTTGCTGGTTGCCGCCGGAAAGATACAACGCCATTTGCCGAGCATGCGGCGTCTTGATGTTAAGTTTTTCGATCATGGCTTGGGCGTCGGCTGCCTGACGACGGCGGTTGAAGAAGCCGCCCGCCAGCCGATGCCGGAACCAACCCGCCATGCCGATATTTTCCTCGACCGACGATTCCAAAATCAAGCCGTGTTGTTTCCGATCTTCCGGCGCCAGCGCCACGCCCGCCGCAATAGCCTCGCGCGGCGCGCGAAAACGCGTTGCCTCTCCCCGCACCTTGATCGTTCCGCCCAGCGGCCGCTCCACGCCAAACAGCGTTTCCAAAAGTTCCGTTCTTCCCGCGCCCACCAACCCCGCGATCCCCACAATCTCGCCGGCGCGAACTTGAAAACTCAAACGGCGGCGGGGGTGCGCGTGCGTGCGAAGCTGCTCAACCGCCAAGGCCACATCGCCGGCGGGGTGAGGATGCCGGTCGTAAAATCGGGAAATATCGCGGCCCACCATCAGCCCGACCATCTTATCGTGCGTGATATCCTGCTTACTGATTTCACCCGCGTTTTCGCCATCGCGCAACACCATCACCCGATCGGCCAAACGCTTGACTTCCCCCAGCCGGTGTGAAATATACACCAAACTCACGCCGCGCTCGCGCAGTCGGTCGACCACTTCAAACAGGTTTTCCGTTTCATGCTGCGTCAGGCTGGAGGTGGGCTCATCCATGATCAGCACGCGCGCATTGATCGAAAGCGCCTTGGCGATTTCCACCAACTGCCGGCGGCCAATCGTGAGTTGATGCAGCGGCGTGCGGGGAGAAATATCGAGGCCGACCATCTGCAAAAATTTCCGCGACGCTTCCGCCGCGCGCGCTTCGTGAATCAGGCCATGCCGTAACGGTTCGCGGCCCAGAAATATATTCGCCGCGACATCTAGGTTTTCACACAGGTTCAACTCTTGGTGAATCAGCGCGATGCCGAGATCGAGCGAAGCCTGCACTGAACGAATGCGAATCGGCTTTCCATCCAGCAGGATTTCACCCGCGTCGAGCCCTTGAATTCCGGCCAGCACTTTCATCAAGGTGCTTTTGCCGGCGCCGTTTTCGCCAATCACGGCCAGCACTTCACTGGGCTGTAGCGACAGATTCACATCGCGCAGCGCCAGCACGCCGGGGTAGCGCTTCGTGGCGCCGCGAACTTCCAGCAGGGGCGTGGTGCTACTCACTATCTGGTTCGCCGAGCAAGTGTTTGAGTTCGGTCCAAAACTCTTGCAGATTATCTTTTTTGATAATCCGATGGGGAATTTCCAGAAAACCGCCTTCAGGCAGCACCGATTCATCGCCCCGCGCCAGCCCAGCCAGAATACGCACCGATTCATAGCCGTAGCGGTAAGGGTTTTGCACCACGGTCCCGGCAATTTCGCCGTCTTCGATTCCTTGTAGCGTGCCAAAATCTTCGTCGAAGGCGACGATTTTAATCTGGCCGATTTTACCCGCTTCGCGAACGGCGTCTAAACAGAAGGGCGGATTGTAAGCGAACAAGCCCACCATGCAGGAAAGGTCAGGATATTTGACGATGGCGTCTTGCGCGTTGGCTTTGGCCTTGGAGTTATCGAAACCGTCGGTGCGGGTATCGAGAATGGTGTATTTCTCGCCCTTGAGCGTGGCGTTGGGCGGGTCGTAACGTGAGGAATCGTCGGAGCGGTCGAGCAGTTCGTCAATCAAACCCTGCCGCCGGAGTTTGGCGTTGGCTTGTTCCAACCGGCCGACGAAAATCATGATCGTGCCGCCTTCCGGCAAGGCTTCCTTGACCAAGCGTCCGCAGGCGCGGCCGGCGACGTAATTATCCATGCCGACATAACAAATGCGGTCGCTCTTCGGAGCGTCGGCATCGTGAGTGATCAACTTTGTTCGCTCACTGATTTCGCGCAGCAAGTCGGCTTGGTTGTCGGAACTGATAGGACTAATCGCGATGCCGTCCACGCCGAGGGTGAGCAGTTCCTGCACCATTCGTTTTTGACTGCCGGGGCCTTTGGGCGGCATGCGCACCAAGGCGTTGGCGTCGAATTTCTTGGCGGCGGCTTCCACTCCCTTTTCGGCCACGACCCAAAACGAAGCGATTCCATTCGTGACATAGGCCACCGTGGGGCGCGAATCGGAATTCCCGCCGCCACTCGAGGTGGACGACGATTTTTGGCAGCCAAGCGAGACCGACAACAGCAGCACCGCCATCGCTCCGACAACAAAAGAGCATCTCATAAACGTATTCCTTCCAAGATTTCGGCCCGACGCGTTCAAGCGGGCAATCGCAAATTGTTTCAAAATGGAAAGCATGCAACTCTTAAATCCCGAGTTGGCGCCCGAGAAGCCCGGCTTTTTGAAAAAGCCGGGCTTCTGAACCGGGAAGTGCTTTTCCGCGTTTTCATCGTTGTGGATAAAACGGCAGCCGCCAGTATACCCCAGATGGCGTGGCCCGATGGAAACACTCCGGCGGCTCCAGAGCCACCCCCTCTGCGGGGTTGTTTTCGGGGCGTTTTTTTGGCAGGACCTTCTGCGAAAACGCCGGCTCGGGCTGGCTGCGAGTCTGCCGACGATTACGCAAGTTCTCTGGCAGCAACAGTTTGACAGCGCGGCGTCGAAATATGATGATGGCTATGGGCTTGGTTTTTTCTAGCCCTAGATTGCAAAAGGCGCCAGGGCCAGGAACTTTTCCCCCCCAGAGTGCGTCCCATTCGCTGGAGCAAGTGTGTTAGAAGACTCCCAGATCATCGCCGAAGTTTTGAATGGAGATCCTGCGGCTTTCGAGCAATTGGTTCGCAAGCACCAAGATCGTCTGTTCAACACCATTTTTCACCTCATTCGCGATCGCGAAGAGGCGGAAGATGTTGTGCAGGAAGCCTTGGTGAAATCGTATGTCAAACTGAGCACTTTCCAAGGCCAGAGCGCTTTTTACACGTGGTTGTATCGGATCGCCTTTAATATCGCCCTGGGCAAGCAGCGGCGAAAGCGGGCCACGACTTCCGTCGACGAAGCGCGCGAGGTTCGGGGTTTGGAGCCGATCGACGACGGAGAAAGGCCGGGCGACCGGATGGAACAAGCGGAACAAGCCCAAGAAGTAAGACGCGCGCTCGACGCGTTGAATGAACAACATCGAGCTATTTTGGTGTTGCGCGAGATGGAAGGATGCTGTTACGAAGTGATTTCCGAAGTTCTCGATTTGCCGATTGGAACCGTTCGCAGCCGTTTACACCGGGCGAGGATTCAACTGCGGCAGGAGCTGGAACAGGGAATGCGAGAGCGTCTTTCCGAGTAATGTCGGTTTCCGACTTATCGGTTTCGATTCGGCAGATTCGGTTTCGGCGATTGAGGAAATAATCGGTTGTGGCGAGCAGTGCTTACGTTGCGCCGCAATGGAGGAAAAAGACAACGGCAGGGAATATTGGCCGGTGTCGCATGGGTCAGTTTTATGAATGATGTATTTTCCGAAGAATTACTGAGTGCTTATCTCGACGATGAGCTTTCGGCCGACGAAAGAGCTCGGGTCGAGAACGCGCTGGAGGCCAACAGCGACCTCCGCCGTATTCTGGACGATCTTCAAATCGTCAGCGCGCAGCTCCAGCAGTTGCCCCGCTACCAGGTCGGTCGTGATCTCTCGGCGGAAGTCCTGCGTAAGATCGAGCAAAGTGAACAGGGCAAAAACGAACGCGGCCAAACAGAGCATCGGCCGAGCGTCTCGAAGCCTTTGGCGCCGTCGGCCTCGAAAAGTTCACGGCGAAACCTTTATTGGGCGATGTCCGCCATGGCGGCCACGGTTGCCCTTGTGGCGTTCATCTCGCTGCCGCTTTGGCGCGGATCCGATACTCCAGGCATTGTTGACAAAGGGTCTTTTGAAACGACCAGCGATTTAGAGCCCGGCGATTTAGAGCCCGGCGATTTAGAGCCCGCTCCCGAATCGGCCGCGGCTCCTCTAGCGGCGCCCTCCTCGGCGCCTCACGAATCCGAACGGGCGGTTGCCGATTCACGGAACGCGCGGTCTGTTGATCGTCCGCCTCGGGCGGCGGCCAACACTCGCGACGCCCACCCTTCGGCCGCTGAGATCGCAACAGCCGACGCCCCTCCCAGCACGGTAAACGTTGCTCCCCATCAGCCCCAGGCCCCGCGTCCTAAGGCCGCGCGTCCTAAGGCCGCGCGTCCTAAGGCCATGACCCTTCGCACCGCCACGCCCCAAAAATTGGCGGGCGGCGCTGCGGACAGCGTCGCTCCAATGGCTGCAACCTCATTGCCCCCTCGCGCAGATCTCGAACTGGATTTTTCCGGGAAGAATTATGTCGTTCGGCTTGCCAGTCCGGCGAAAGTGCTTCGCAGTGGCGCGTTCGATGAGGCGGTCAAACGGCAGGAAATCTCCCTCCACCTGACCGGTGAGAGTCAGCCAGCACTGCCTTTTGCGCAAGACCATCGCATTGCCAAAGGCGAAATTGATGCGGTGTTGGTCGTCGCGACGCCGCCGCAAATCGAAGACCTTCTAGCCGATTTGGCTTCGCGTCCTGACGAATTTTATCCGACCGCTGCCTACCCAATCGAATACGACTCGCTCTTGTTGTGGTTGGTCTATTTGGCCGACGCGTCGTCTCGCCCCAACGCTGACGGATCGCCGCCGCCGGGCGAGAATAGGGCGGGCCGATCGTTTGACCTTACCGCTTTCTTCAAAAATCGGACAGAGAACGGGTTTGCCTGGCGAACGCCGCAGCCGACGCAAAATGAAATCGATGGTTTCTTTCCAGCGCCCCAGCCGGGCAAGAAGCCCGTCGCCGCCGCGGAAAAAAAAGCTCGTTCGGTCGCAAAAAAAGTCGACCTGACGAAGAGAGTGCGCGTGCTGTTCTTTTTGCAAGCCACGACGGCGGAACAACCCTAGGGAATAGTCCTGAATTTGCATACCGAATTAAAAGCCCGGCATTTTGAAAATGCCGGGCTTTTTGAACTACAACCGGTAATTTATTTCAGAACCGATTCCTAGGAGTTGTCGTCTTCTTCCATGACGGCGGTCACGGGATGAACAGCCTCCCCTTCGAGGATGGCTTCGGTGGCGCTTGTGCCGATGCGCGTGGCGCCAAGTTGGACGACGCGAAGGGCGTCGTCGTAGGTGCGAATCCCGCCGGAGGCCTTGAGGCCCAAATCACCGCAGTTTTCGCGCATCAGTTGGAGGTCGTGGTCGGTGGCGCCGCCGGCCACGAAGTAGCCGTCGGGAATTTTGTGAAAGCCGAAACCGGTCGAGGTTTTCACGAACGCGGCGCCGACGCTAATGCAGATTTTACAAAGCTCTATTTTTTGTTCGTCGCCGACCAACAGCGCATTCTCGAAAATGACTTTTGTCAAAGCGCCGAACTCCCGGCCTGTTTCAACAACGGCGCGAATATCTTGCTCGACATAATCCCAATCGGCGCCATGCACCCTGCCAATATTCACGACCATATCGAGTTCGGTCGCGCCTTGTTCGCAGGCCAGCCTTGACTCCGCCGCCTTGATGCACGACGCATTCGCGCCGTGAGGAAAACCGATCACCGTACTGACGCCGACCGACGTTCCCTTCAGCAATTCGGCGGCCAGCGCAACATCGCAGGGGCGAACGCAAACCGTGGCGACGCCCCATTGCGGCGCCTTTTTGCAAGCGGCGCGCAGATCGTCTTCGGTGTTGGTCGGGTGTAAAACGGCGTGATCAATGTACTGCGAGATCATGGAGGAAATACTCTCCTGCTTGGTTTCGCTCCAGGCGTATTTCTGATCCTTCGCCACGCCGGAGGTTGCGCACACACCCAGGAAGCCCATGCGCGAGAGGCGTCGTGTCGACTGACATTATTGCAGTAATGCCGCACCCGTTGAAGCCCTCTTGACGAACGCCGGCCAGCCGCCATATTCAACATTCAACGTATAATTCGCTCTGATGTGCTAGCAGCAGCGCCAAGGCGGACATCAGTTTCCAAATGGGGATGTGTCATGAAACGAGCAAAAATCACGATTGTTGGAGCAGGTAATGTTGGCGCCACCACGGCGCACTGGTGCGCCGCCGGGGAATTGGGCGATATTTTCCTGCTCGATATCCCCAGAACCGAAGACATGCCCAAGGGCAAAGCGCTCGATCTGATGCAGGCTTCGCCGATCATGGGCTTCGATTGCAATATCGTGGGCACGACCGATTACGCCGACACGCAAGATAGCGATGTCGTGGTGATCACGGCCGGCATTCCCCGTAAGCCGGGCATGAGCCGAGACGACTTACTGGGCACGAACGCCAAAATCGTGACGTCGGTCGTGGAGCAAATCAAAACCAGCAGCCCCAACGCCATTATCATCGTGGTGAGCAATCCGCTCGACGCCATGGTGCAGCAAGCTCTAAAAGTGAGCGGTTTCCCGCCGCAGCGGGTTTTAGGACAAGCCGGCGTGCTCGACACGGCCCGCTATCGAACGTTTCTGGCCATGGAGTTGGGAGTGAGCGTGGAAGATATTTCCGCCCTGCTCATGGGCGGCCACGGCGACACCATGGTGCCGATGCCCAGTTGCACGTCGGTGGGCGGTATTCCGGTCACGCAACTGTTGCCCCGCAAACGGCTGGATGAAATCGTCGAGCGCACGCGCAAAGGCGGCGCCGAGATTGTCGGGCTGCTCAAAACGGGCAGTGCGTATTACGCGCCGGCGGCGGCTTGCGCCCAAATGGTGGAGGCGATTGTCCGCGATAAAAAACGCCTGATTCCCTGTGCCGCTCACTGCGACAAAGAATATGGCGTCGGCGGGTATTATGTCGGCGTGCCGGTCATTCTGGGCTCCGGCGGCGTGGAGCGCATTGTGGAGCTGGAACTCACCGCAAGCGAGCAGGCCGATTTCGACAACAGCGTCGCGGCGGTGAAAGAGCTGGTCAAAGTCATGGACGGCCTCATGGCCAGCTAGTTTCGTGGCGACGCCCTCACAAGACGGAAGATGCCATCGGCGCGAGACGGAAGATGGGAAGATGCCGCCGGGGTGTTTTCCTCTGGCCGTTCCTTTGCAAGGTCTATATGATAAAGGGGTTACGAATTCCTGCGGCGCCGCAAAGGTCTGATACCCGGCTATGTCTTACCGCTCCATCAAACGCGTTCTGCGCAAACCCAGTTTAGAGCGAAAGTGCCTCTTGCTATTCGCGGTCTGCCTGCTGATTCTCATCGGCGGCAGTTTTTGGTGGTATGGCACGGCCACCGAGCGGATCATCAACGACAACAACCGCGACGCCGGCCACCATTTGGCGAATGCCGCCATGCAGCAATATCATTTTCGTGAATGGGAGCAAGTAAATGCGGAGGGCGCAGATCCAAAATTCGCCGCCGCGGTGAGTTCCATGTATGTCGACCTGGAGTTCGAATGGTAGTTTTTGTCACTCAAAGAAAGCCCTCACGATGATGTTCATCTAACGGCCGACGATGCGGAACAGCAAATACTGCTTCGCCTGGAACAAGAGTTCCAGCAGGAGCAAGCCGCGCACAAAGCGGCGCAGGCGGAATACGACAAACAATATGAAGTGCAGAAGCGGTTGCTTGCCGCATACGAAGCGGCGGGCGACAACGCGGAAGGCCATGTCGGTCTGGGCGAAACGCCGCTATTGGAGCCGCCGCCCAAATTTCAGCCCACCTCGTTAGCTCGAACGATTGATAACGAATACCAGTATTATCAGGTTGTGCATTGGCAACAGAACTGTGGCGTCTGCCACATATCGATCGAATCTCCGAATGTTCTTTCCGCCGCAGACCCAGCCGCTCCCCTGCAAGACGTCTTTCCGTTTATCGCGATGAAGGTCGTGATTCCTAGCAAGGATGTACAGGATGCCGTCAATTACAATCGGTCTATGTTGCTGGCCATTGCATTGGGCACGGTAGTGCTTTCCGTGGCGGCGTTATGGGTGATTGTGCGTTACGTGATCGCCAAGCCGCTGAACCATTTGCGTTATGTCAGCGATGAAATCAGCCGCGGCAATACGTCGCTTCGCGCCGAGATCAACACCAACGACGAATTCGAGGACTTGGCTGTTTCCTTCAATCGCATGATTCGCCACCTGACCGAAGCCCAAGACGAACTGCGCGATGCGAACACGAGTCTTGACGGCAAGGTCGACGAACTCGCGCAGATGAACATGCAACTTTATGAAATGAATCAGATCAAGAGCGACTTCCTGGCCAACATGAGCCACGAACTTCGCACGCCGCTCAACAGCATCATTGGTTTCTCCGACGTATTGAAAGGCATCGACGCTCTGAACCCCAAGCAGAAGCGTTACGCCGAGAATATTCAGAAATCGGGCCGCGTGTTGCTGGAAATGATCAACGACATTCTCGATTTGGCCAAGATGGAAGCCGGAAAAATGGGCGTACGGCCTTCCGAATTTCGCATCGAGGCGATCGTCAGCGCACATTGCGATATGATCCGCTCGCTGAGTGAGGAGAAAAACATCGACCTCGATGTCGACACCGCCGACGACCTGCCTCCGCTCTTCCAAGATCAAAGCAAAGTGCAGCAAATCCTCACCAACCTGCTTTCCAACGCGATCAAATTCACGCCGGAGGGCGGCAGGATTGTTGTCTCGGTGCGGAAAAACAAGGCTGGTCAATTGGAGTTGGCTGTCGCCGATACGGGGGTCGGGATTGCAGAAGAAGATCGGGAGACGATTTTCGAAAAGTTCCGCCAGGGCCTCTCACTGCAACAAGGCGACAATCTCACCCGGGAATATTCCGGCACGGGCCTCGGGCTTTCGATCATCAAGGAGCTTTGCAAGCTGCTGGGCGGCGAAGTCTCGCTGACCAGTGTCTTGGGGCAGGGCAGCCGATTTCTCGTAACGCTCCCCTGGAGAGCGGAGGAAATTTCGCATTCCGATTCGAATCTGGCCCACAAACTCGACGACCTGACCAAGCTGCGCCGGCTCGACCCCGCGCGGCTGTCGAACACTTCCGCCGCGACTTCTTCAAAATCGAACGAAAACGGCGAAACAGAGGTTGTCGAGATTCGGCGGTCGGGCGTATCTTAGGAAATTCCTTACTCGTAACGGAATTCCCTATGAATCTTGCTTCCGATTTTGAGCCCGAAGTTCACCTCTTCACCGACGGCGCCTGTAGCGGCAACCCAGGACCTGGCGGCTGGGCGTTTGTGATGCGGCACCTGGCCTCCGGAAAGGAAATGGAAAGTTCCGGCTTCGAGCCCGACACCACCAACAACCGCATGGAATTGTCGGCCGTTATCGAAGGGCTCAGCGCGCTCAAACGCCCCTGCAAGGTGGAAGTGTTCACCGACAGCGTGTATGTGGGGAAAGGGCTTACCGAGTGGATGCCCAAATGGAAAATGAACCAATGGCGTCGGCGTGAGCGGGGCGCCTGGAAGCCCGTTAAGAATGAAGAACTCTGGCGGCGGCTCGATGAAGTTGTATCGCGTCATCAAGTGAAATACACCCGCGTGGCGGGGCACAGCGGCCATCCTGAAAACGAGCGCTGCGACGAACTAGCCGTAGCGGCCTACCAGAATCGACGCTAAGGCGAGCGGCAGATGAAAAATTACCTAATACAAGCACGAAGCGCAAGCGAGTGAATCAGCAAACGGTCATTCCCGCGTAGGTGGGAACCCAAAAAAACTTAAGGACTCCCGCTGCGTGCGGGCAAGTTATTTTCTACCGCTCGCCTAACAGCCAAGAGCGATGAAACCGAGGAAGAATAAGCTTCCGCTTGCGGCGCGGAAAATCCGGGCATTTCCAAAATGACCGGCTTTTAAATCGGCACCTTAGATTCAGCGACGCGGCGATGGGCGAGGCACCATGAAAAACACTCTGTACTTACCAGAAATTCGCGAAATGCTCGCCCAAGGCGCCGCCGATGAATTGGCGGAGTTTTGCCAGGCGCTGCATCCGGCGCGGACCGCCCATTTCATGGAATGCCTCTCTCCCGATGAAGCCTGGGCCGTGTTGCAATACGCCGACGCCCCCACGCGCGTCGAGATTTTCACCTATCTCGACGACGATCTGCAGGTCGCGATCGCGGAAACACAAGACCGGAAGCAAATCGCGGAGCTGATCGCCGAATTGGCCCACGACGACCGCGTCGATTTACTCAATGAGGCCGATCCCAAGGTGGCCGCTGAGTTATTGCAACTCGTACCGGCGGTCGAACGCCGCGATATCCTCCGCTTGCAGATGTATCCGGAGGGAACGGCCGGCGCCATGATGACCACCGACTTCGCCAAACTGGGCGAGAGTTTGTCGGTCCAGGAGGCGTTGGCGGAGTTGGGTCGGCAGGCGGAGGAGTTGGAAACGATTTACTATCTGTATATGGTCGCCGAACACGATCATTTGCGAGGCTTGGTTTCGGCCCGGGCCTTGGTTTCGGCAATGGGAAAACCAGCCACCACATTAGGCGATTTGATGGAATCCGACTTGGTGGCCGTCGGCCCCTACGACGACCAGGAAGTGGTCGCCCAGAAAGTCGCGAGGTTTGATCTGCTAGCCATACCCGTGGTCGACGAACAACGCCGCATGTTGGGAATCATCACCCACGACGACGTGCTCGACGTGATGCTCGAAGAGGCCACCGAAGACGCCCACCTGATTAGCGCCGTGGCGCCCTTGGAAGACAGCTACCTGAAAACGAATTTGTTCACCTTGATTTGGAAACGCAGCATCTGGCTCGTGATTCTGTTCGGCGCCGCGCTGCTGACCACAACCGCGCTGGAGCACTATCAAGATCGGATCAAAAGCTGGCAATGGTTGGTCGCGTTTATTCCCCTGATTATTTCCTGTGGCGGGAATTGCGGCAGCCAGTCCGCGACACTGATCATCACCGCGCTGAGCGGCGGAGATATCACCCTCAGCGACTGGAAACAAATTATGCGCCGCGAGGGAATCATGGGCCTGATGCTCGGCGGCGTGTTGGGGATTTGTGGCATTTTTGCGGCGATGGTGTTCATCCGCGAACCCCAAACCGTGAGGACCGTGCTCGTGTTGCCCTTAACGCTGCTCTTGATTGTCGTTTGTGCAACGCTCACCGGCTCGGTGCTGCCCTTGATTTTCAAACGACTCGGCCTCGACCCGGCGATGATGAGCAATCCGTTCGTGGCTGGAATCATGGACATCCTCGGCATCGTGATCTATCTCAACGTGGCGATTCTGCTATTGACCTAGCGCGGCCGATTACCTTGCCGGTGGTCGCACGGACAAAAAGCCCGGCATTTTGAAAATGCCGGGCTGTTCTGGTTCAAATCAAATTCGAGCATCGCTCTTACGTGGCCCGCGATTGCGCGCCGCCGGTCGGCGGGCGCAACGTTTCCTGGAGCCAGGTTTTCCATTGACGCGACTGGCGAACACAGGCGCGAGCGGTTTTGTAACCTTGAAGGAGGGCTTTCCCTCGCAACCCCGGACGCGCCGCAATCAGGCGCGACACCGAAGCGGAGTCTGGCCGCCATTTGGCCACCGCGCCGCTGATGGGTCCTAGACAATCAATCGTATGGACCGATCGATCGGCGCTGAAATGTTCGATCAATTTTCCCATCAGCAGTTGGCCGGGGCTGTGCTTGGCGAAGGCGGCGTCGTACCCGACCTTGAACGAGTGGTTCACGCCCTTGGCGGTCCAACCGTATTCAAACGCGATGGCGAGTCCGTCGAGTTCCAAGTACGCAAGCGTCAACTGGCCCCATTGGTTGGCTTGTCGGGCCTGCTGCACGAAGAAATCGAACATGCCGGGCGTGGCGAGCGCAGAAGAGCCGGCAGCGCCTTTCCAACTGCGATGCTCCACGTCGAATCCTGTTCGCATTTCAGGTTCGACGTCGGCATCGTTCAGACTGGAAAGAACACGCAGCGCCAGGCGGCCTTGCTCGGCCAGTTGGCGTTCGCTCCGCCGCATGTTCTGCCGATGGTTCCGTGATAGCGTTTGCACATATTTTTCCCAGTCGTGCGGGATCTCCAACATGCCCACATCACACCGATGTTGCTCTTCCAGCGAAAATCCGCGTTGCCCGAGCGCTACCATGAGCTGGCGAAGCGAAGGGGTTTCCGTTCTCACGCCATCGAACCACAGCATGGAGAAATCGGCTTCAGCCAGATGGTTCGCCAACCGCCGCAAGGCGGCTGCGGCGTCGGTTGTTTGATCGACCAGCAACTCCCCGCCCGGCGACCAGTCGTTTCCGGGAAGGGCGGCGCGGGTGATGCCGCCCAGCGTGGAATTGCAGAGTGGCAAAGCGGCCAGAAATTGCCCCTGCTCTTTTACGACAACCGCGCGAAAGCCGGCTTCTGGGGCGAACTGATGCATCCAGAGCGCTAAGAGTTCCGCCCGGGCGGTTGGATGACTGACGTCGGAACGCCTCCACAGGGCGTCCCACTGTTCGGAGTTCTCGCGCAGTTCGGCTATCGATTGAATCTCGAGGACGTCCAACGTTTCGACTCTCCGAATAGGAACACAATATACCGCACCGCTTGGCGGCATCGGCCGTTGCACAAGTCTAGTGTGTGTTTGCGGTGAGTGGTTTGCCTTTTTCGCTCTTATTCCGACTATGGCTGATTCGAAGGCGGGTTCCCTGTTCCTGCGACTCGCGCCGATATTTCCGATTGTTGGGGCTGTTTATTCGGGTTATTGGCGTGGCGAGCGGCAGATGAGCATTTACCAATGGATAAGACGGCGCCTCTGGCGCGTCTGACTATTTTCGCAACGTTCACAGCGTCGCAGAAAATTGCGATAGCAATCTGTCCGACAGCGAACAACTGATATACGGCTACGAAGAAGGGAAACGCAGAGTCCGCAAAGGGGCAGAGGGCCGCAGAGAAAGAAGAAACGGAAAAGAAAAAACGAGAAGAGAATGACGAAATGAAAGGAAACGAAATCTCGGCGGTGGCCATCATTGCATCGCGTCATCAAAGGGGGCCGAGATGACTGGGTTCCGTCCTCTGCGGCCCTCCGCGACTTTGGTGCGTCAGGCGAAGCCTGTCTGATCTACTCAAATGAAAGGAGTTGAGCATGATAATTGTTCGTTAATCATGTAGCTGAGGAGGCGATGTTCTCGGGGTAACCCGGTCGTTGAAGCCCTCCGATAGCAAAGGTGTCAGC
>JAJRWU010000129.1 GCA_024276655.1 Planctomycetota bacterium | reverse complement strand
GGGGGTGTCTCGGGAGACGGCGTGTTGCCAACGGATTTCGGAATATTTGATCGTGCGTCGGCCGACATCGGGAACCAGCATGCAAATTAAGAAGATCGACATAAACGCCGCCGGAATCGTGAGCACGTATTTCCAATTGGCCTCCCACAACAAATGCATGAAAAAGGTGATCACGAGCATCGCCTTGGCGCAGGATACGGCCATCATAAAGGCCCAGCCAACATGCACCGGCACCAACTCCCGCCAGGCATCGAGGTAGGTCAGGGCGGAGGCGGTTGTCAGCACGCACAAGGCCGCGAACACATACCAGTATTTGGCGTTGCCGCCGTGCTCATCGCCGCCGTGCTCATCGCCGCCATGCTCATGCGAGAGAGAGCCCTGGGCGCCCTGATCGGCTGAGGTTTTTTTATCGTGAGTGGTTGGGTCCGACATATTATTCAAAAACTCCGCGAGCATCGACACTTGCTAAAGTAGTGCGGCGACTCGTTAGAACAAATACAGCAAGGGAAAAAGGAAAATCCAGACCAGGTCGACAAAGTGCCAGTAGAGCCCAATGTTTTCCAGGTAGTTGGCCTTGTCGCGATCGAGCCGCTTGGGCAGGGCGAAGGCGAAGAAAATCAGGCCGACCAACACGTGAATGGCGTGGAACCCGGTGAGCAGGAAGTAGGTTGAGGCCCACATGTTGCCGTTGGGAATCACCATGGGCAAACGCAGCCAGTGAAAGCGTTCGTTGAGGCCGGCCTCCAGCACCGTTTCGTCTTCGTACAAGTACGGAAGCAAACCCTGGCGGCCGCTGACTCGCACGAACCGATCTTGGCGGGCGGCGAGTTCGAGGGTTTTGGCGCTAATTTGTTGGGTTAACTCCGCGCTGCGGGCTGCGTCGTCTTGCACGGCTTCGCGTTGTGTTTGCAAGGCGGCGAGTTCCGACGTCGTCTGACCGATTTGCTCTTGCAAGCCGGCCGCCTCCGCCTTGAGTTGCGGCTCTTCCGCGTGAAGCTGTTGTTCGATGATTTCGTCGCGATGATGATGATTGATCAGGTAGGCGATTTGCTGGAAACCGGCATGCCCCACGGCTGCGTCGTCGGCGAAGGCGGCCTTCCGTTCAGCCCACTTCACAGCGTGCAGGGAAAGAGCAGTGACCAAATCAAGACGTTTCTGATCTTCCTCGCTCAATGGCGCGGCTGCCACGGCCGATTCGCCACCAGCTTCATTGTCGCCCTCTCCCTCGCTGGCGGTAGCGGCAGCGGCGCTCTGGCCAAACTCCGCTTGGAGAGCAGTCAGCCGCTCGCGCACGGCCTGCATGTAGTAAATATCGGGCTTCTCCCACAGCAGCGAACGGCCCGGCGTGGGGTGAATGCCGTGTGAAAACTTCGAGGAGTACTCGCCCATTTTGATACCCAGGAAAACCGACCCTAGCACAAAAGTGGCCACGAACCACCGCTTCGCTAATGCTGGTTTATCGGCCTTGGCCGCTTCATACGCCAACACGATCGTGAGGCTGCTACAGATCAGCACGAACGTATTGGCCACTCCCACCAATTCCACCAGATGCACATCTTCGGGCGATGGCCAATTCCCCGACACGCCGAAGCGAATCACGATATAGGTGCCAAACAGCGCCGCGAAAAACATAATTTCCGTCGACAAAAACAGCCACAAGAACAGCTTGCCATTATTCAGCGGCAGAGCCGGTTGGTATTCCAACTTCAAATGGCCGTGATCTTCGTGAGCGTCGTGTGAGTGATCCGACATGTGTCTTCAAACTATCGAAAAATTTGCCGTGTGAACGAAAAAACAAAATCCTTGAGCGGCCGCCTCAAATCAACGGTACGTGCAACAACAACAGCGCCAACACGCTAGGAAGATAAACCAATGAAGCTCGCAACAACCAGCGGGCCGAGGCCTCGTCGCGGCGCAGGCAAAACCGGGCGGCGCAACCCAGTTGCAACAACGCCAATACAAAAACGGAAAGTCCAAAGGTGGCAGTTTCCGGAGCCAGCAATGTGGGCACAAGGCCGACCACCAACACGCCCAGCGCCGCCGCCACTGCTTGCAAACCGGCTCGCCGACCCGTGGGATCGACCACCGTAAGCATTTGATGGCCCGCCGCAGCGTACTGCTTCCGATAAATCCAGGCGATGGCCATGAAATGTGGGAATTGCCAGAGGAAGAGCAATGTCCAGATGACCCAGGCGCGCATGTCAAGCGTGGCTCCGGTGGCGGCCCAACCCATCGCCCAAGGCATGGCGCCGGCGATGGCGCCCACGAACGTGTTCCACGAGGTGCGTGTTTTCAGCGGCGTGTAGGCGCAAACGTACAGCAGCCAGGTGAGCAGCCCCAAACCGGCGGTGGTTGGATTGACAAACAAAGCCAACACTAGTTCGCCCAGCAACAGTGTGATTACCGTGAACGCCATCACTTCCCGCTCATGGAGGCGGCCCGAGGGCAGCGGACGTTCGGAGGTGCGGTGCATGAGGGCGTCGCGCCGGCGTTCAATCCACTGGTTGGCGGCGCTGGAGCTGGCCGCCACCAAAAACGAACCGAGCAGCGCGTTGAACAACAGCAGCATCTGAGGTTGCCCGCGGCTGGCCATCACCGCCGCCACCGCGACGGTCAGCAAAGCCAACACCGCAATACGCGGCTTGCACACT
Source organism: Planctomycetota bacterium (assembly GCA_024276655.1). GTDB lineage: Bacteria > Planctomycetota > Planctomycetia > Pirellulales > Pirellulaceae > SZUA-33. Next base: position 21,807 of record JAJRWU010000129.1, on the reverse strand, counting down.
TCCACAAAACAGGCCGCTCGCGCAAAAATGCGTGTTGGGCGAGCCATGTTCACGGCCGAGACGCTCATGCCAGGCCCCCCTTGATTGCGGAGTCCAAGGCCGGCCCCCCACCTGAAAGCGCCCCACCTGAAAACGCCTGCAACCGCCACGCGTTGACACACGCCAAAACCGCCAGCGCGAGAATCAAGGAGCCCATCGCGACGTGCGACGTAACAATAATCGCCGGCCAAAAACCAGCCGCCAAAATCGTGTAGTTGGCGGCGAATGCAAAGGAATCGAACCACGCCGGCCAGCCGAAATTGACCACCCAGGTGCTCACGCCCAAAACGAGTTGCATGGCTACCAAAAGAGCCAGCAATACCGGCCCATGGTTCAAACTCCACAGTTTCGGTTTGCCGCGCACCGCCGCGATCGCCAACAGGACCACGTGAACAGCCAACAGCATCGCCCCCAAAAGGTGGAACACGACAAGCACTCGAAAGTGATTCGCGCTCGCCATCACCGGCACATGCCGAATGCCCGATCCCAAAACAAGCTGGGTGTAGGTCAAGACAGCCGTAATCGTGCTCAGCCGTCGTAACTTCCGCACCGACGAGGCGTCATGCGTTCGATGTTCCCGACAACGCCAGGAGCGAGAAAACGCGGCCGCCAGAACCACGCAATAGGCGAAAAACGCAGGACCCACGCAGCCGTGAATTTGCGCCAAGGTTCGAGCATTGGCAATCACGCGGGCGCCGCCCAACAAACCTTGAAAAACAACCAACACAACAGCCACGACCGCCATGATGCGCAGACGCCTGGAGCACCGCGAAGCAAATGCGGAGGCCAGCAATGCCAGCGCCAACATGCCCACCATGGCGCCTAATAAACGGTGCCCATGTTCGATGAACAGATCCCAAGGACCGGCCCACCATTTGGCCAGCGGGTAGGCGAAAAGGTTGTAGCCATACGTGCTGGGCCAATCGGGCACGGCCATGCCGGCATCGTACGTCGTGACCAAACCGCCCACCCAAATCAAGGGGAATGTCGCGCAGGCGAGCACAACCGCCAAACGATGCGGCCATAAACTCGAACCTGATTCAGACGACGTTAACACGGCACACGCCTCAAGCGTCATGAGCAGTTTCTTCTCCGTCGGACGACTCCGGCGGCGGCTGCGTTTGCGGGTAAAAATCGGTATCGACTTCAGGCGAACCATACTCGTACGGCCCCCGATACACCACCGGCTGGAAGTCGAAATTTCCGTGGCCAGGCGGGCTTGGCGCCGCCCACTCCAACGAGTTGGCGCCCCAGGGATTTCGCCCCACGCGCTGTCCCCAAAACATGCTCGTGATGAAGTTGTACGCAAAAATAATCTGCGTCGCGACCATGAGTATCGCACACACGCTCATGAATTGGTTGAGCCCCAACAGGTGGCGGAATGTTTCGTAATGGTAGGGGTCGGCCAGTCGGCGGGGAAAGCCCACCGCTCCCAAAATGTGCATCGGGTAAAACGTGCCGTTGAGAAAAATGAACGTCAGGAAAAAATGCCATTTGCCCAACGTTTCGTTCATCATGCGGCCGAACATCTTGGGGAACCAGAAGTAGATCGCGCCAAAAACCGCCATCGCCGTGCCGGCAAACAGTACGTAATGGAAATGGGCCACGATGAAGTACGTATCGTGAATGAAAATATCGACCGGCGTGGCCGCCATGAAAATGCCCGAAAGCCCGCCGATGATAAACATCGAAACGAATGACAACGCAAACAACATCGGCGTGGTGAATTGAATCTTGCCGCCCCAAATGGTGCCCAGCCAGTTAAACACCTTCACCGCGCTAGGCAGCGCGATCATCATCGTGGCCACCATGAATGTCATGCCGAGAACAGGATTCATCCCCGAGACAAACATATGGTGGCCCCACACAATGAAGCCCAGCCCCGCGATTCCCGAAATGGAATAGACCATCGGTTTGTAACCGAAGAGCGGCTTGCGAGCGAAGCACGAGATAATATCCGAGACCATGCCCATCGCGGGCAGAATCATGATGTACACCGCCGGGTGCGAATAAAACCAAAACAAGTGCTGCCAGAGCAACGGCTGCCCGCCGCCCGCCATGGCGACGGAATTGTTCACCACCAACCCTTCGGGAATAAAAAAGCCGGTGTTGATCAGTCGGTCGAGCACTTGCATGAAACCGGCGGCAGTGAGCACGGGCAAGGCAAACGCTTGCAGCAAGGCCGTGATAAACATGCCCCAAATGGTCATCGGCAAACGGAACATCGTCATGCCGGGAGCGCGCATCTGGATGATGGTGGTCATGTAGTTGATCGAGCCCATCATCGACGAGATGCCGACAAACGTCACGCCGATTAGCCAGAACGTTTGCGCATGGCCGCTGCCGGGCGCCGCTTGTTCCATGACCGAGAGCGGCGGGTACGATGTCCAACCGCCGGCGGCGCCGTTTCCTGGCATGAAGAACGTGGCGCCAATGCAAATGAACGCCGGCCACATGAACCAGTAACTCAACATGTTGAGCGTGGGAAAGGCCATGTCGTCGGCGCCGATCATGAGCGGAATCAGGTAGTTTCCGAAGGCGCCGGCCAGAATCGGGATGATCACGAAAAAGATCATCACCGTGGCATGCATGGTGAAGAGCATGGTGTAAAACTCAGGCGAAACCTGGCCGCCTTCAGCGGAAAACAGCATACGGCCGATGACCGGCATTTCCGCCCAGGGCCAAGCCAGTTGCCAGCGAATACCCAGCGCCAACAGACCGCCCACCAAAAACCACAACAGCGTGGAAAATAAAAACTGCAGCCCGATGATTTTATGATCGCGCGAAAACACATAGGTGCTGAAAAATTCACCAATGGAGCCGCTCGATGCATGGGCGGGGCTGGCTTCCGCCCCGATGGTTGCGCCGCTCATCGCTACTCTTCTCCCTCACTCGCCGAAAACGAGGATTGTTCCTGCTTGGCATGTTCGGCGGCCAACCAGGAGTTGAAGTCGTCGGCCGATTCCACGGTCAGACGCCCCTTCATTTTGTAATGTCCCCACCCGCACAATTCCGCACAGACGATATCGTACCGCCCGGTTTTGCCCGGCAGGAACCAAATAAACTGACGCATGCCGGGCACGACGTCTTGCTTGACGCGGGCATTAGGCAGAAAGAAACTATGCAGCACGTCTTCACTTTCGATCTGCAACACGATCTCTTCATTCACCGGCACGTGCAAATCATTGACGGTGAAGACGTCGTCGTTGGTGCCCAGCAGGCGGTCTTTCCCGGCGTATCGAATACGCCATTCAAACTGCCGGCCTGTCACGAGGGCCAGCGGCGGCTTGAGTTCGTCGTCGGCCGTGCCCGCGATAAGATCCACTCCGGGGCCGATGGTCGGCCGCCGCATGCGCGCGTTGGCCCAGGCGTTCATTTGATAGATCGCGATAAAGAGCAGCGTGGCGGCGGGTAGGATCGACCACACCACTTCCAACGTGTGGCTGCCGTGCATGTACTTCACCGGCTCGGCGTTGCGGTCGGCGTCGTATTTCCAGAGGAACCAAAACAACAGCAGGCTCGTGCCTATAAAAACAGTACCGGTCAGGTAAAGAATGAACATGAACAGCCCGTCAATCACGCGAGACGGCTCGTTGATATTCTCCGGAAGCCAGTGATTGTTCAGAGGCCAAATATCGGCGATCGCCCAAACAAAAAAGGCCACGCCTAAAATTGGCACCAACAAAAATAATATGCTCCAAATCCGACCCACGATTCTTCTCCCCACTGGCTCCCAAAGGAACGATTTGCCGCTCGAACTCGCCTTTTCCTCGCCACCACCGAAACTTAGGTGAATACCCAGCCAGAAATTCAGTTACGCTCCCGCTGGAATTCCCGTCCCTTGGTGCGACCTTCGCTCAAGGCTTCGTAAGGCAGCGAACGCACGTAGTCGACAAGATGCCATATGTCGTCGGAACGGAGGGTGGCCGGCGCGGCCGGCATCGGCGTGCCCTCAATGCCGTTTTTAATTCTCCAGTAAATATCGACCGGCCGCCGCCCGCCGCGATACACGCCCTGCCGCAAGTTGCGCGGCCGGATATTGCGCGGCGTGAAGGCGCCCAAGGCCACATACTCGGCGGCCAAGTGGGGCTTCGTGGGATCGATTTCCTTGGTCCATTCGTCGTAGTCGGTGGTTTGGCCGTCGCCCAGCGCGGTATCGCCATGACACTTCACACAGTTGGCGGTCGTGCCAAAAAACAGCTCTCGCCCGCGTGTGATCGAAGCCAATTTGTCGTCATCGACCGGATGCGAGGGCACTTCGGTGGCCTGCCCGGCGGCATTCGCCCAGCGGCTCAAAACCATGGAAGTGATATCCTGTATGACCTCCACCTGATCCGCCACCTGTTCGGCGTCTTCGCCGGGAACGTTCAAGAGCAAATCTTCTTCTTCCAGTTCGGCGTCAATTTCCAAAATGTACGATCGCTCCACTTCGCCGCGAATGGCCAAATATTTCACGTATTGAATCAGCGATTCAAGTTCGTCAGCGGCCAAAAGCTTGAAGGAGGGCATGGCCGTGCCGGGAATGCCATCCACCAAAATACGTTTTAGGTCGGCGTGGGTGGGGCGGCCGCCGACCGGCGTCGACTTGAACTTAGAGGTGCCGCGGCGGTAATCGCGAGGGTAAGGGTTCAAAAACCGGGCCGTTGGACCGCGGCCATCGCCCGTGACGCCATGGCAGTGCGCACAATGTTCTCGATAAAGGCCGCGCCGCGGCGCGGTGTCGTCGGTCCGTTCGACAGGCCCCGCCGACATCTTCAATCTGTCGAGGGAAATGACCGAGGAAACGTCCATATCGGGCAGCGCCGGGATGGCCGGCTCATCGGGCGTGCCGAATTGCGCGATCAAAATTTCCTTGACGTTCTTGGCCTGGCTCTTCGTGACGCCCGACTGCTTGTGGGCGTACACCGCGTTGAAGTGAAAGGCGGCTTCGGGTGAGTTGCAGCCCGCCTGCAACAACAGGCAAACGCCTACGGCGGCGGCCCATGCGCGACCCATCGATTTTCTGCGAAGAATAATTGACATTTGCCTTTGCCGTCTGCCGACGGCCAGTAGGTTAATAATTATGTGAGCGAAGGAAGCGTGTGTGATTTTTTTCTGTCGTTTACCGAAGTGATTCCGCTGAACAGGCCGTTTAGTTGAACAGGCCGTTTAGTTGAAGAGGCCATTTAGTTAAAGAGCCCCGCATCCAGACTCACGTTCATGTCGACGGTGGCGTCTTTTTCCAGAGAAATTTTCATGCGGCCCTTGGGCCATTTCACCGGAACGCCGCTGAGCGTGGCTGATTCTATATACGCCGGCCGCTCGTGCCAAACGCGAAACTCCAATTCCACGCCCGAAGGCACGCGGGGGATCTCGAAATATCCGTCTTTATCGGTGACGGCGAAATAAGGATTGCCCCGCGTGATCATCCAGGCTTTCATCCAGGGGTGAATGCTGCAACTGACGGGAAACGGAGCGCGTTCCTCCCCGCCCGGCGTATACAGGGCGAATGAATTGGCGCCGATTGTCTGGTTGAATGGCGTGGCTCGCTGCTTGGGGGTGATGTTTGTGTTATGGCCGATGGGGTCGCTGTTGAGAATCTTCAAGGTTTGCGTCGACCGCATGGCGAACACGCGGGATAGAAAAATACATTGTTTTTGATCGAAGTCGACGGTGGCGGTGGCCGTCGCGACGTCTGCTTCATGCAGCCAGTTGTCGGGGATATTGCTCGTCACATAAAGCAACACGTTGGCCAAACCGCCGTCTTTCCCGACGACCACGGCGTTACTGAAAACCGGAGCGCCGCCAGGAGCACAAATCGCGACGTCGTCGCCCTTGACGGGCAGAACGGGCATTGTTGGCGGCGAACCATCTAGCAAAAAACGGCCCTTGAGCGTGGCGAAACCGGTGGAGTCGGCCTGCTCCACGGCGGCAGACGAATCGCCCTCAGCGGATTCCACAGTCAACGCCGCTCGCATTGCCTCGGCAATATCCATTTCCGCCTTCGGCGCCACCGACGAACCTCGTCCGCAACCGCCGAGCATAACCAGCAACGCAGCGAGCAACAGGTAATAGGCCGACGCGCGACGCATCGAACTGATGGTTGCCCGTAGCGGCGGCTTTTGGGGTGTGAGCGGCGTTGTCATCCGAATTTTTTTGCTGCTGAGGAGAAATCTGAGACTGGAAAATCCAAGACCGGAAAAACTGGGTTGGGAGCGAAAAGCGAACACCTTCGCTACCTGTCTTTAAACAGCTTGGGGCTGACGAGCAGATCGCCCATGTTTTCGGTTTGACCATCTTTGACGGTGATCTTGAACCGGCCTTTTTTCCATTTCGTGGCCTTGCCGCCTTTTTTGACTTCCTTGACGTAACCCGATTTCTCCTGCCACACCTGGAGCGTCCATTTGCCGGCGGGCAGGTTTTTAATTTCGAACGCTCCGTTTTCATCGGTCACGGCGAAGTAGGGGTTGTTTTTGACCACCAGCCAGCCGGTCATCCAAGGATGAATCGAGCAACTCACTCGCGTGGGCAAACGCTCTTGAGCGCTAAATTGCTGTTCGATGTCGGAACCGGCGGGAATGATGGGATTGATCGGCGCGTTGGAAAAACAATCGATTTTCGTGTTATGGCCGACAGTGTCGGCGTTCGCGATTTTGAGGGTTTGCGTCGTTCGCAACAAGGCGACGCGAGGACTAAACCGGCATTTGTCGTTGGAAAACATCACTTCGGCGTCGGCTGTTTTCTCGTAGGAAGGATGCGGCGTCGGCGGTGTGTCGCGGCGGCCCAAGTACAAATAAACAATCACATTGGCCACGCCCCGATTTTCAGGATTGACCACCAACGACTCATCCCGCAGGTTGAACTTCCCACAGAATTCGCGATCTTTGTTGACGGCGATGGGCCCAGCCTTCGGGGGAGCGCCATCGTAGACGAACCGCCCTTTAATACTTCCCCAACCGGCGGCCTGTACGTTTGCCGCCGAAGACAGCAACGACGAACACAGCAACAATAATGCGGCGAATAAAACACGTTTGCTAATCATGAGCCTGTCCAACCTCCAAAAATTTTCTCGATACCGAGTGTCATGAAAAATGGGTCGCAATTCGATTGCGTCACGGGGCGGGGGTTTCTTTCTCCGGAGGCGCTTCCTTGACCATGCCGGAAACGATTGTCTTCCGTTTTGCGTAATCGTCGTAGTTCATCAAGAAGTCGACCAAGCCTTCGACTTGCTCCACGCTGCTGCCAGGGTAAAGCTCCTGGCTCACGCCGCCCAAGTGCGGCGCATTCGCTTTATAGGGAACGTTCACCGGCATGGCGGTGTACGGCAAAAGCCGTTTGGGATTAGCAAGCCAAGTGCGCAGGTAATCGGCATGTAGCCGCTCATAAACGGCCGCCAAATTAGGCGCCTTGGCGCGGTCGGAGCCCTTGGGCTCGAAGTCGCCCACCAAGTGGCATTTAATGCAGTAATTGTTGTCGGTCACGATGCGCATCGCGGCGTCGTAGGAACTAACGCCTTCAGCCCCCCCCTCAGCCACCTTGCCGCCACTGGCGGACACGCGTTTGAGGAACGCCTGTTGGGCCGCGCTGCGTTGCTCTTCGCGCCGCCGCGACGTGAACGAGTAAGGATACTCGGCGTTGTCCTTGGCGGCAAAGTAGTTCACTAATTTCTCCGCGTCGTCTGACGAAAGGTTGAATTTCGGCATACGAAGCAACACCGCCGGACGAATCGGATACGGGTCGATCAAAAAATCATACAGCCATTTCGATTGCACCTTGGCGCCCTCGCCCACCAGCGGCGGAGGAAGCCAAGCCCATGCCTCGCTCCCCTTGGCGTTAGGATTGACCTGTTTCTCCAATTCCGTAGCCCGACCCAGCAGCGCCCTCGCCAGAACACCGCCTTGAGCACGCTGTTTCCGGCGAATCATTTCCCAGCGAATGGTCAGCGGCAAAACACCCGACTGATACGTTTCGCCGCCCAGCACCGCTGGCCGCCAAAGATCGAAGGCGTATTCCAGCGTGCGAGGATCGTAATCGTCTCCCTCTTCGATCTGATCGCCTTCGTCGTCGTAAACGAGCGGCTTGGCTTCGGCGTCGCCAATGGAAGGCATACCGGAAATGTGGCCGTGAAGTAAACCGGCGTCATCCACCTCCAGCGAAGCCGCCACTTCGTCAGCGGAAAACTGATGATTCACAAAGGGAAAGGTTTCAGCGACTGGTTGAGGAAGCAGGTCGCCCTCTTGGAAGGCGATATCCCATTTCTCCGTTTCCAGCAAATGACAACTGCCGCAATTGAATTTCGCTAAAATCTTGCGGCCTTCCATGATGGCCTTCTCGCGCGGCGACGGATGATAAACAAACTGATCGGCCGGCGGCTCCGCCACCAAACCAAGCACGAAGGTGATCACCGCCTCCCGCTCGTCGTTATCAAAGGGGAACTGCGGCATGCGCAGCCACTCATCGTACGTTTTGTTGTGTGTCTTATCGTAGTCGTAACCGCGAGGGTCGCGAAGCTTCTGGTAGATAAAGCCGGTGCGACTGCCCGACAACAAAGATTCTTCATAGAACGCCGGTAGTTCATCCGAAGCGCCGACAACTGCGGAATGACCAGCCTCCGAATGACCACTCTCAGATTCGCCATGCGCCGCATGCCCCTGGCTTGCCAAATACTGGCCAATATGCTCGAAGGCTATCTTCGAGGTGTCTTTCCGGCCCCAGTCGGCGAGCGCGGTTCCGATCGGTTTGGCGTCTTCAAAGCCGGGAATGTCGTGGCAGGCGTAGCAGCCATACTTGCCAATGGTTTTGTGGCCGATAAAGAGCATGCGTTGCTTGTCGGAAATGCCTTGCCCGATCAGTTCCACATCGGAGCCCTTCATCGTGGCGCCGACGTCAGCCGGAATACCTTCTTCATAATATTGCCGGGCCTTTCGCTTGAAAAACGCCTTCTCCAGCTTTTCAAGCGAAAAACTCTTCAGCGCGTCTTTCAATTCTCCCTCGGGCAGATTCCCTTCCGCGTCGAACACCAGACCAGCCGGGTACGCCGCCGACCAATTGTCCGAGCGGCTGGTCAGCAGATACGCCACAATATCGGCGGCGGGGTCGATCAAGACGCCCTCGGCATTCTTTTCCGCGTCGAGGAACAGGTTCGGCATTTTGGTCCGAACATGGTAGCGAGCCGGCTCCCTGATCCAACTATAGAGCCAGCGCGGTCCAGCAGGATTTCGCTCAGGATCGAACTTGGAGCCAATGCGGGAAAGATCCGGCCCCTGAACGATTGCCGCAGGATCGCGATACTTGGCCACCTCCGGAAAGGCATCGTGAGTGTGGCAGGCGAGGCAACCTCGCGTTTCAAAGGCCACTTGCCCGCGTGCGACATCGGCCGGCGCTGCTCCCTCGGGCGGAGCGATGTAATCGAACTGTTGGCTTCGCTCCAACAAATACGTGGCCAGCGCCGCCGCTTCCAACGGTTCAAAATCGTTTGCTCGGTGCATGCTCGAGGCATCGTTTTGAATATGCTTGTGCATGCCGAAGAACCTGGGCATGCGCGTGCTGGGGCGAAATTGGAGAGGGTTCGTTATCCAATCGAACAGGAACGCCTTATCGAGTTTCTTGGCGGCGAAACGCAATGCCGGCCCCGCCTTTCGCAACTCTCCGGGAGTATCGCCTTGCTTGAGTAGCGGAATAAGATTTTGGGCTGCGGCGCCCAGCACCGGCTCTGCCGACGCAGCGTCTTCGGTCAGGGCGGCATACGCCTGCTGCTGCACCCCGGTGCGGTCGGGGTGCGAAATCAGTTCTTCCACCCAACCTTGAACTTCCGGCGACAGCTGGCCGAACGACTCGAAGCTTTTCAATTGTTGCGCTGCGGCGAACACGTTCGGCTCCAGCCGCAAATCGGGACCATTGCGCTCGACGCCGTTATGCCCGTTGATTTCGTGGCAGCCGTAACAGCCGTATTTCTTGATCAAGAGATGACCTCGAACCAGCTTCGGCGCGGGCGGTTCGGTAAATTTCTCACTCGGTTCGAGATCGACCACTTCATGATGGCATTTCAAGCAGGAACTTTCCGCAAAACGCTTCGGCGCCATGGGAAAAATCCAGTGGTGGTTTTCAAACCAGCCGTGCTCGCGTTTCCATTCTTTACCCTGTTCAGGCGTATTCGGCGAATGAGAAGCCCACTGGAACGCCGTCGCGTTGCCTTGCCCTTCGTGGCAAACCGTGCAGCCCATAACCTCTTTCTTATGAGGACTCAACGAGCCGACGAAAAGATCAAGCCGAGGATGAGAAACGAAAGGATGCGGCAAGCCCCGCTGCACGCTGATGCGAATCGGCTTACCCCAAGTAACGGAATCGAGAAGCATTCGCTGGGCGGTGGCCACCGTGCGGACGTCGTCGCCATTGATTTGCAAAATGCGGTCGCCCAACTGCAAGCCGGGCTGCTTCTTGGGCGCGCTCGGCGCGCCTTGCAGGAGTTGGCTGCGAATCTGTTCCGCCGGTAAAAGCGACACATCTTCCTCGCTATCGCCGCCTATTTCATCATCGGCGGCTGCACTACCCGCGGCGGCTTGTGCGGCCAGCGACTCACGTTGCACATCGGCGATGAGCACATCTTCGGAGCGGATCAACCCCTCGGCGGCGAGACGAAATCCATAAACCTGCTCCAGCGTCAGCCGCTCGCCCTCCTCGATTTCAGGCTTGCTATCCGGCGTTTGAAGAATGAATGCCAACGCATGCTTCGCCTCGTACGCCGGCTTGTCGGCGCTGCCGGCCATCGATTTGTCAATCGATTGGTGGCACGTCGTGCAACGATCAAACCTCCGTACTTCGCCAAAACTCCCAAAGGGCATGGTGAGCCCCTTGGTCCACAGGTTGTCGATTTTTCGAGGACCATTAAAACCGTCAATGATTGGCAATTCGAGCCAGCGTTTACCAATGCCAACGTAGGGCATATTATCCAAACGCACGAAGAACGTTGACGTCCGATCGTAAATCACTTTTTCCAATCGCTTGACCTCCGCCTCGCCGTCTGCCAACGCCTTGCTCGCCGCCGTTTCCGGCGCCTTCATTTCAGCAACGAGGGATTCCAGGTTCTGTCGATGTTGACTGGCCACTTGGTACAGGTCCAGATACTCGTCCACCGCTCGTTTTTTCTCATCGACAAGATCTTGTGCATCGGCGAGTTTTTGCGCGGCTTCTGGGTCGCCGGGGTGCATGTCGCGAACCAGGAGCCCTAAATTCGCCAGCACGCTGTCGTATTCCGCCGATTTGAATTTGCGCTTCTGCAAGTATTCCTCTTCATGAAAACGAGCCTCGGCGACCATTCCATTCAGAGTGGCCAGAAAAGAAGCTCGCTGTTTGGCAACCGCTTTCAGTTCTGATTCGGTGCTGTCTTCCGACAAAGATTGCGCTGCCGCGGAAAACCTTTCATACGGCCTATTGACGGAATCGGCGTCGAACGGCTCGCCCGCCTCCGCGGCGCCGCGGGCCATTTCACGAACGAATCTCTCAACAAGCGCGTGGTCAATCACCGCAGACTGGGCGAGCAGCAAGTCTTTCTCCAAGGACTCAATCACGCCCGCGGCGCGCGCTTGCTCCGACTCCAAACGCAATTGGTCAAGCGTGGTTTCAATCCGAACCATCTTGCGCTGCACGCCCTTCCATTCGCGGGTGTGGTCGGCGCCGAACATCCAGATGGTCGTGCCAAACAACGCCAACGAACTCACGGCGAAGGTGACGTGCAGCAATTTCTGGCTGTAGGTGTATTTTTCTGTTGCGGGCATCGATTACGACTCCACCGAAACGGCGGGCGCCTCCATCCTTACAAATTGAGAAAATACTCGGGTATGGAAATGAAGTATTTCAGATTCACCGACCAACGCAGAATCATCTTGAGCGGCAGCAGGCCCATCATGAGCATCAGGTTCGTCAAAACCATGAAGCGAATGAACCCCATTTTAATGAAAAACTTCCGCATGAATGTCACGGCCATTACCGGCGGCAGCAGCACCAAGTAGCTAACAATGAAAACTATCCCAGGAGATTCCCGGTAAACAATATAAATAAACTGCTTGAACCCTCCCGAGCCTTCCGGCGCCTTAGGGCGGGCGACGCCGAACAGGTCGTTCCAGAACCACTGGGAAAGATCAACGTTGCTGAGCGCCTCGACTTTGTGGGTGTCCCAAGTTTCAAAGGGATGAAAAAAGTTCCAGTTTGGACCGCGCAGAAAGGTTCCCATAACGATCAAAGTCACCCACAAAACCAAAAATCCGAATTGAAAATTCAGATAGGCGAATTTGCGTTGGCTGATCGTGTAATAACCGTTGCCCAATTTATTGAAATCGAGATAGGGAATCGCGATCAGGCCGAACAGAATCACACTCGGCAGAACGACGCCCGCCATCCAGGGATCGTAATAGACCAGCATTTCCTGGAGGCCGAGGAAATACCACGGCGCCTTGGAAGGGTTCGGCGTTTTTACACTACTGGCCGGTTCTTCCAGCGGCGCCTGCAAGAGCAGCCCCCAAACCAACAACAGAGCCAACACCGCCACCATGCAGATCAGTTCGGTGTAGACCAGATCAGGCCAGACGAGCACTTTTTCGTTATCAACCGACTCCAGCGGCGGTTCGCCGCGCAGTGCGCGGTCGTCGTTGGCAACCGCCCGGCTGGTCGCCAGCCAGGTGAAGAAACCCAGCAAGAACATCAGGCCGACAATCGGCACGTTATCCGCTTTCGTGACAATCGCGGAAAAACTCTGGTTCGTCATGGAGAATCCCATGAACAACAACACCAGATTAAAACAGCACCAAGCCACGACCGGCTTGACGAAAAACCGCCGCATCCAAAACAAGGAGCCAAAGAAAACCAGCGAACCCACGGTATACACGGTGGGATTCACCCAGTAGTCGATCGTGTCGATGACGACCGCTGGCAGCGAGACCCACCACATCATGTAGGGGTCGCCGCTAAAGGCCAGCGGCGAAAGCGCCACGAAGTAAAGAGCCACCAACAACCATAGTATCGGCGTGGTGAAGGGCAGGGAGTACAGCCCGAGCACATTTACGCGGAAGAGCGTCACTCCACGGCCCGATTCCCACAGAAACGCGGCCGCGATGGCGTTCATGATCGCCAAACTGAGGTAGAACACGCCCAAAAACGCAGCCATGCCCGCAAGGAATTCCGCCTGACTGAGGTGACCGTGCATTTATCCGTCGCCCTTGGGCTCTTTAACACCAACGCTGCCAGCAAATCGAGCCGCAGCACTTATTTTAAAAACATCCGAACGAGCACGAATCGCACTACAGAGGCCCGCTGATGCCGCCGTCTTTCCGAATGCGCCAGAAGTGAATCGCCAACAGCAAGGCGGCGCCCAGGGGAATCGCCACGCAGTGAAGAACATAAAAGCGGTTCAACGTTTCCTCACCGACAAAACGGGCGCCCAAGGTTAAAAAGCGAGCGTCCGAAGCGTTGGTTATCATATCGACCCCGCCGACCGTCAACAGTGCGGCGCCAGGGCCTTCATTCCCCAAAAACGGAGTAGCGCGAGCCATATTGGAGCCGACCGTAATGGCCCAAATCGCCAACTGATCCCACGGAAGAAGGTATCCGGTAAAAGACAACAGCAGCGTCAGCAGCAACAAAATAACACCCAGCACCCAATTGAACTCGCGCGGCGGTTTGTAACTACCTGTTAGAAACACCCGATACATATGCAACCACACCGTGATCACCATCGCGTGCGCGCCCCAACGATGCAACTCCCGCAACACCCCCAGCGAAACAACATCGCGCAGCGCGACAATATCGGAATAAGCCCACTCGACCGTCGGCCGATAGTAGAACATCAGCAATACGCCAGTGACTGTTTCCACCAGAAACAGGAAAAATGTTATGCCGCCCATGCACCAGGTATAACTTAGGGCAATCCCCTGTTTTTTCGCCGAAACAGGATGCAAATGCAGGAAAAAGTTCGTCAGCATCACCACGATGCGGTTTCGCCGATCCACCGGCATCGGGTGGCGAATTATACTTTTCCAAATCTGGGAATTGCGAATGATTTCGCTCAGACTATCCATATCATATCAATAAGTAGGACGATCAACTTCAGTACCACGCGGCAAACCGCCGCTACCACCCAAACCAATACCGCTTAAACCAAAACCCCGCTTAAACCAAAACCCCGCTTAAACCAAAACCCCGCTTAAACCAAAACCCCGCTTAAACCAAAACCCCGCTTAAACCAAAACCCCGCTTAAACCAAAACCCCGCTTAAACCAAAACAAAGCAGGCGGGGTTGCTCCACTGACCCATCTCTTCTTGAAAGGTTTGACTCTTATCCACTTCAAGCTGCCCATCGTCTGCAACCCGGATTGCGTAACGCTCCAACGGCCTGGGAGCGGGGCCTTCGAAATTAACGCCATCCTTATAAAACCCGCTGCCATGGCACGGGCATTTGAACTTCTGCTCCGCCTCTAGCCAGTTCGGCGTGCAGCCCAGGTGCGTACAAACGGTCTTGAGGGCATAAATCTCCATCTGCCCTTCATACGCGCTCTCCACGATCCAGACGCCGAACTGCGCCTTGAATTTTGTCTGCACCTGCCCTTCGCCCAACTCACTAGGAAAGCCGACCTTAAAAACGGTTGGCGGCTCCGTCAAGACATTTGGAAACATAAAACGCGCCAGCCCCAGCACCCATAACAAATGCGTGACCACCAACGATGTCAATCCGGTCGCCCAGTAGGAGCCAAACAAAACTCCCACCATCGACAAAAAGAACCCGCGGCGGCCTTCCGCAGCAGGTTGCACCGACTGAGAACGACGGAACGACGGTCGCTCCGGCATGGGAGGCGCCGCCTTCTTTCCAGCAGACTTCTTTCCAGCAGACTTCGACGACCTCGCCGAACCGCCAGTTACAGAACCACCAGCCTCCTTCGCCGCCGCCTTACTCACCGGACCCCGCTTCCCCGCGCGCGCCGCCGCCGCCGCCAAAATACTTGAAGTATCAGCCGGAGCGGCGGCAGCAGCACTCGCCTTCGCAGCAGGCTTCGCGGCGGCGGGCGACTTCTTCTTGCCGCCCCCTGACGCCGAAGCCTTTTTGGCGGGCTTCTCTCCCGAAGCCCCACCTGAACCTCCCCCACGCGCTGCAGCCAGCATTTCAGCCACGCTCATTTTGCGGGGGTCGCCTGCGGGAGCCGCTTTTTTGGCAGCCGGCTTTTCCACCGACGCTTCTTCAGAGGGAGCGTCTTCCGCTGACTTCTCCGAACGGGCGGCGGCCAGCATGTCGGCCACGCTCATCTTTTTCGGGTCGCCCACAGCTTTCGGATCGGCCGATTTTTTCGGAGATTCTGCCGCTGCATCAGAAGCCGATCGCGATTCCGCGCCAGTATCGCTCCCAGCGCCAGCATCAGCAGCCCGACAGGAGGCCAGAATATCCTCTATGGAAGGTTTTTTCGCGTCTGCCATGCCTACCAACTCAAAGCACGAACAAGCAAACCTGGCGGGAGGCCACCGATCGGCCACGCTGCACTGAATGCCGTAACTATATAACTAAAAGCAATTTACGATACAGAAACCCTTGGCGGTCCACACCCTTGTGATATTTTTCACGAAGATGACTGTTTGTACCCCAACTGGCCGGCATGTCAACCGGTGATGCGAGCGCCGGCGTCAGATAAAAGGACTTTATCAATTCGCTGCGTTTTGGCGAAGCCCCTCACATAAAGATTCCGACTATTTGTGCCTGCCCATTTGTGGCCGTAATGCCGGCGTGTGGTTTCCGACAAGACGTTGCTTCCCTAGAATCTGCGGAGTAAGGCGAGCGATGTTCGAGAAGCCCGGCTTTTTCAAAAAGCCGGGCTTCTCAAACGGGGCATAAGTTTTCCACGCTTTCCGAGTAGACGCCTCAACAATACCTCTGGGTGAATGGAACAGTCATGAAAGTGATGGTGGTTGGCTCGAATGGCCGGGAACATGCTCTGGCCTGGAAGCTTGCTCAAAGCGCGCTGGTCGATCGCGTTTTTGTGGCGCCGGGCAATGCCGGCACGGCGGCGGACGCGGAAAATGTTTCTATTTCGGCGACCGACATCGCCGGACTCTTGGCCTTCGCACAAGAAAACCACGTCGGACTGACGGTTGTCGGCCCTGAGGCGCCGCTTTGCGCGGGCATTGTCGACGCTTTTCAGGAAGCAAAGCTTCCTATTTTTGGCCCGGCTCGAAATGCGGCCCGCCTCGAAGGCAGCAAAATTTTCTGCAAAAAATTGCTTCGCGCCGCCGATGTCCCCACGGCCGATTACCAGGCGTTTCGTGATGAAGAAAGCGCCTCGCAATACATGCTCGACCGCTACCCCAACGGAACCGACCCCACGCCGGTGGTGGTCAAAGCCGATGGCCTAGCCGCCGGCAAGGGTGTGATTGTCTGTAAAACACGCGACGACGCCCTGCGGGCCATCGCACGTATTGCCGGAGAGCGGGAATTCGGCTCCGCCGGCGACGAGCTTATTATCGAAGAACGGCTGGACGGCCAAGAAGCCAGTATTCTCGCCATCACCGATGGCCGCACGATTGTCACCTTGCCGCCCGCACAAGACCACAAACCCGCCGGCGATAACGACACAGGCCCAAACACCGGCGGCATGGGCGCCTTTTCGCCCACGCCCTTGCTCGATGCGGCCACGCTCGATTGGGTCAACGAACACGTGCTCGTGCCGACGGTGCATGGCCTCAAACGCGGCCGAACGCCGTTCACCGGCGTCTTGTACGCCGGGCTCATGCTGACCAATCAGGGCCCCAAGGTGCTCGAATACAACGTTCGTTTCGGAGACCCCGAATGCCAACCGCTGATGATGCGGCTCAAGTCCGACCTAGCCGAACTGCTGCTGGCCGCCGTGGAAGGCCGCCTCGACCAAATCAAGCCCTTGGAGTGGGACCCGCGCCCGGCGGTTTGTGTCGTGATGGCCAGCGAGGGGTATCCGGGACCGTACAAAACCGCTTTTCCGATTCGCGGTTTGGAAGAGGCCGCAAAACTCGACGACGTGCAGGTTTTCCACGCCGGAACGAAAATCGTCGACGGAAACGTCGTCACTGGCGGCGGCCGCGTGTTGGGCGTCACGGCGTTGGGCGATTCCATCTCGGCCGCCAAGCTGCAAGCCTACAAGGCCGTCAAATGCATTCGCTGGCATGGAGCGTGGTGCCGCAAGGATATTTCAGACAAAGCCCTGAACCCCGACGCCATGCGTTTCCGCTGGAAACCATGAAAGCCGCGTCCAACTGAGGTAAAACACGTGAAATGAATCCGTTATCGGCAGATCAAAACGAGGCGATTGCCATCGCGTTGGATGGGATGCGGACCGCTTACAATCAATTCGACGTCGAGCCATGCCGGTTTACTGGCATCCCCGACGACTTGTCATCTTTAGACTTCATTCCTTATGAATTACCTATAGCGAACGGATTCGATGAGGAATCGATCCCGTTCAGCATCGCATGGGGACATGTGTTGGCCACTACATTTGGTTTCTCGTGGGTTGCAACTGCCGATCGCACCGACTCCCGATTATTTGCTTTGCAACACGAAGATCCATCCGTATTGATATTTCCATTTTTTCGGCTGCTTGAGATCACGCAGTCTTCCGGATCTCAGGACTCCCCCGCCGAATCCCTCTGGTTCGATACGATTCGATATTTCGACCAGCGTTCGCACATTCCGGATGGCTGGCATCCGGTTTTCGATGCCGTTCGCTGCCCCAGGAAACTGGGGTGCCCGGCCTCACTGACCAAGGCATGCCAGAGACTCATAGACGTAATGCCAGAGTTTTATTACACAATGAGCACCTATCCGTATTGCTGGGCGCGCGACCGAAAGTGGAAAGAACTGCGTGACTACGCGGATCAGTTGGCCAGTAGTAACCACCAACTTTTCAATCACTGACAGGCAGTAAGTACCGCTCGCGAAATAATTGCCCGATTTTACTTGTACGATGGCCTTCCAAGGCCGTCGAAACCAGCAAATCGACGGCCTTGGAAGGCCATCGTACGTCACTAATTTCGCGAGCGGTGCTAAGGATCGCGTAACGCGAATAAATCATGTTTGCAGAACTGTCATTCCTACTCAACGAGAAGCAACTGCTCACCGTGGTGGACGACTATCTGTACGATGCTGAATCCGCCGATAATTCGACGTCTTACGATCAGATTCACCGCGTTCCAAGTCGTGCATTTCAGACCGTGACTGTCCAACGCGGCGTTCGGCTTAATGGCCCTGATGGTCTGGCCGCTTCGTGCCTCGTTACGTTTCAGGGAACAACTCCACTTCGGCAATCTAACGTCACGATCCATGGCGATCATCTATACATGGCGGCCGGTGTTTCGCTGTGCGCCGTCCAATTACCACGACTCCAAATGATCTGGTGCGTTGACTTACTGACAGGCGCCAAAAACGGCGTCTATTTCTCTCCTCTTCATCGCTGCATACTTGCCGTCAGCGACTTTGACGTCACTCGCATTGACAGCAACGGTGGCGTCGAATGGGCTGCCAGTGTGTTTGAGTTCCTGACGCCAGACGTCACGCTTGATGACCACAACATCACGGTTTGTGATGACCAAGGCATCCGCCATGTTCTAGACATTGACTCCGGCGCGAAGGCGCTAGGATAAAATGGATCGATGCTTAACGATCCAGAGATCCGACCGATTCAGCATCGGCGCGCGCCTTGGTTTGAATCGGACCAATGTACGACGTCGCGACCACGATGTTGTCGAACCAGACTCGGTTGATCCGGTTGGGGCGAGCCACTCGGTTCCGCCGCTGGGCGCCTCGGTCGATAAAATGTTCGAGCCAGAGGTGATTGATTTTTAGGTCCATGCTGGTGCGCAGCCGCAGCCCCTCGAAAGGCTCTCCGCCCGATTCGACGAGATTGAAACCCATTCCCGACCACGGTCCTCGCCGTACGCCCTTGGCGAAGTGCATAACCGGCTTGCCGTCGATCCAGAGCGCGAGTTGGCCATCGTACTTCTCCGGCGCGGAGTTCAGTTTGACCAGCAATTCAACGCAGATCCACTTGCCGCGCGAAACCGGAACCGGCCGCGCCGGGCTCAAAACGTTGCCCCAGTATTTGCCGTCGGCTGATATTTTCATGTCATGCCAGTACGTGTAGAGGCCCCAAATTCCAGGCGGCGCATAGCGGCCGTAGCGACCGAGAGGATCGATAAGCACGGCGATTCGGTCGTCGCCTCGAGGACGCACGCCCGCACGAGGGTTCGGCCAGCGCGTGGGTGGGTTGTAGCCTCCCAGAGCGACGAAGTGGTGTTCGTAGCCGTGGTCGGTGGCGAACTTCGTGTAGAAACGCAGGTAGGCCTGATCGAGCCCCGGTTCGAGAAGTGTGTAGAGGTCTCCGCCGGAGTTCTCGCCCAGCGTAGCGGTCATCTGAAGCGAGCGGCGTCCGGCGCTGAAAGCGGGAGCCCCGGCGCCGCCAGCGGGAACATCATCGCTGAAAGCGTGAACCTTGCCATCTTTATTGTTGGCGTGTCCCCAACGTTTGGCGATGCTCTTGAGGCTGCCAGTCTCGAAGTTTTCCGTAAAGACAACCGCCTTGTCGTTCTCGATGCCGACGTCGCCGGGATAGTTGGCGGCGATGCCCCGCTGTGGGCCCTGATCCGACTCGGCCGCAAACGTGAGCGGACCGAACAGAAACAAAACGAGGACGATGGCGCCGGCGAGTTTTGGTCGAGACATGGCCGTGTGTCCTCTGATGCTAGTGTTTCCTGGATCCTCTTCTTCGTTTTCTGTTCCTATTGAGCACTGGGGCCACGCTACTTTTCGCCAACGCAATACAGAAACCGGTCGGAGCGCAACAGCAACTGTTTGCCCGCGATGGCGGGACTGGCGTTGAAGCGGCTGTCGTCAGTTAGATCGTTGTGGGCCAGTTGTTCGAACTGCGGTTTGGCCGACAGCACGAACGTACGGCCACGCATCGAAATGTAGTATAGCTTTCCGTCGGCGAGTACGGGTGAAGGCCACATGTCGCCGGAGGGATGCTCCAGGCGTTTTTCGTAAACGATGTCGCCAGTTTTAGCGTCCAGGCAACGCACGACTGCCGAATCTGTCGCGAAGTACAGATGGCCATCGTGGTAGACGGGCGAAGGAACGTTAGGGCCTTTCTTCCGGCCCTTCCACAAGAGGTGAGTTTGAGTTACGTCGCCGCGCCCGCCCGCTCGAACGGCCAGGCCGCTGCCTGATCGACCACCCAGGGAATACACGATCCCGTCGTGAGCCACGAGGCTTGGGCAAACATAGTCGCTGATGCCCGTGTCGCATGTCCATAACCGCTCGCCGGTGGCCGGATCGAAGCCGGCCAACTCACCCTTGATTTCCAAAACGAGTTCCGTCTCGCCGCTCGGCAACGCAACCAACAGCGGCGTATTCCAGGCGTTGCTGATCCCCTCGGCTCGCCACACTTCCTCGCCGCTGCGTTTGTCCAACGCCCGCAGCGATCCACTCTCGACGCAGGCGTTGACAATCACCAGCCCCTCGTAGAGCACGGGGGAAGCGCCGGAGCCGAAACCGTGAATTTGCGAACCGACATCGGCTCGCCACAACTGGCGACCGTCATGATCGAACGCCGCCACGCCCGACTTGCCAAAGAAAGCGTACACCCGTTGGCTGTCTGCCGCGGGCGTACTCGAAGCGTAGCCGTGGCGTGGTATCCATTGCTGGTAAGGCTGCTCCGGCAACTGCGTTTGCGTCGTTTTGTCCCATAGAATCGCACCCTTGGCGCGATCGAGGCAGAGCAGGCGCCGCTCAAGGTTTTGCATGTCTCCTGGTTGCTGGGAGTCCAACCCGTAGCCGGTGTAGCATGTTACGAAGACACGATTGCCTAGCGTGATCGGGCTGGAAGAACCAGGGCCGGGCAGTTCGGTTTTCCAGATTAGATTCTTCTCCAAACTCCATTCGGTCGGCAACCCCGTTTCGTCGCTCGTGGCGTTTCCCCCAGGGCCTCGGAACTGGGGCCAATCGTTCGCGTTGGCGGGCGCTGGCGTCGATAAATAAAAAAGACCGACCACAGTCATGAATATTGCAGCAAGTGAAAGTATTCGGTGAGTCTTCATGCCTGATCTCCGAAATGGTATGACGTTGTTGTCAATCAGTTTGTGTCTGCAAGTCAGCTCCTAACTCTATCACGATTGTATCAGACGCTCCCCATGAAGACCCGGCCAACCGGGCGCCTCAAGCGGTCAAACGAACGGCGCCGATGGCGATGTTTCTGTACAGCTTGACGACCATATGGTTCGCGACTGAAGGTCACGCAGACTTTCAGATTCCCGAGCGCCCCTGGTACTGGTGTACTGGTTCAGCGGGACGTTGAGTTTGGGCGCGCGGGGTTTAGTGAGTAATGATGGACTAAAGGCAGTATTTCTAGATTGCTTTTTTCGCATTAGGCCAAAAGCAAGTTGGAAGACGCCGAGGGCGAGGTTGAGTCGCCCCCGGCGATTGCTTCCGACCCTGGATCGGCGCTCGGGGTGCTCGCCAGCAGAGCCCTATCCTCCGTCCAGGCGTCTTCAGTATAGCATTCATCGCGGCGATCATCGGCTTCGTTTTGGCGTTCATCGGCTTCGTTTTGTCGACGACGATTCGCGCTGCGGAGTTGCCGCGCCGCTTCCAACTTTCGGTCGCGCTCGGCGAAGATCTCCACTTCGCGGCCGAGCAATTTATCTTGCGGCGTGATGTAACCCAAGGCGCCGTGCAATCGCAATTCATTGTACTCCCGCACATAGTTCGCCACGATGCGGCGAGCGTCGTCC
>JAJRWU010000128.1 GCA_024276655.1 Planctomycetota bacterium | reverse complement strand
GTGCCGACCGACGAAATGCCTTTGGTAAGCCGGATGCGGGAAATCCGCATGTCCGGTTTGATGAGGGGGGAGGGGCGTCATTGACGCTCCTCCTCTACTCGACCGTTTCCCGTCTTCGTAACCGTATATTCGGTTATTCGCCGTGGGATAGATTGCTGTCGCAATTTCCCGCGACGCCGTGAACGGTTCAAAAAAAGAGCCGCCACAAGCCGCTATTCGTCGAGCCAACTCACCTTTGTTCCGGCGCCGCTGAGAATGCGCCAATAGACCATCATCAGCACCGCGCCCAGCAGGAGAGGACCGCCAAGAAGGGCCAAGAGCGGGGCGGGGCTGTGTGGCAACGTACGGGCGTGCGGGGCGCCAACTGCGTGTGTTGTGGCAACCGCGTTTTTGGAATCTCGCTCAACAGAAGAGGCCGCCGGCTTGACTCGCGTTTCAATTTTCGAGGTTTCCTTGGCCTTCGGCTGTTTGGCGGCTGGTTTGAAGGGGAAAAAAGTATTGGCGCGTTTTACCGCGTCGGGATCAATTTTCTCCAACTCCTTGATTTTTTCCTTGGCCTCGGGGAGCGGGCAAGCCCGCAAATAGTTGATGACCGGCACGCGCACCCAGCTCGATTTCTCGTCGGCGTCGCGGAACAACTTCACCAGACGCGGCATCGATTCCCAATCTTCCCAGCGGGCCAAATCGGGGATGACCAAATCCGCCAGTTGCGGGCGTTCCAGCATGTGCCGCAAGCCTTGAACAATTCGCTTCTGGGGAATCACGTCGACGTCATCCGTACCGTGGAATCGCAACGCCATGATGGCGGCGTAGGTGTCGGCGTATTCGGCTTTGTCGTTTTAAGGTAGAGGTCTTCGATCAGCGGCATGCCATCAGGACCGCGCAACAGCAAATAACAGGCGATCATGGCGTCTAGACCGGCCTTCGATTTCCGATCGGGCGATTTAAGCATGCTCTCCAGTAGCGGCAAATCTTTTTCGTCGCCGCACACGCCCAGCATGGTCAGATAAAGCCGCCGCCGGCTGGCGGGCACGTCGGGGTCGCGAATCCAGGTGATGAGTTTGCCGCGATTCATCTGTTTTTTGATGCTCGCCATCGTGGCGTACGGCGCTTTGGCGAATTCATCGTAGGCGTCGCGGGCGAGCATTTCGTCGGCGTCTTCGAGGTAGTCTTGAAAAAACACCAGCCGTTCGGGGCCCGCATCGGGGAGATCCAGCAGAGCGGGAATGTACGCTTCCGCCCGGCGGGTCAGCGCCAGCGGCGTGGACCACATCAGTTTGGGCGGGTCGACTCCCATCATCAGGAAACGTTGGCCCGTTTTGGCGTCGCCGAAATAAACACATGCCACGGTTTTCTGCTGGCCGAGTATTGCGGCGCCGCGCAACACTTTCACAACCTTGAACTGGGCCTTCGACAAGGGTTTGTCTTGCCCGGCGTCACCCGGTTTCGGCAAGGACGGCGTTTTGACCAACTCGCCGATCAGCACGACGTCCATGCTGTTCATTTCTTCGCTGAACGTCTGCGACACCGCCGAACAAAAAGGGCAGGCCATTGCTTCTGGAAGGAGCATCTGGAAAGACGCCGAAAAAAACAACAGCGCCGAAAAAGACAGCAGCACAGTCAAAAGGGTGCAAACCCGACGGCACATAGCAACGGTCCTCATGGTGAAGAGGAGAAATGGTGAAGAGGAGCAGGTTTCGACAAATTTATGCATCCCTAGATTCTACAGTAATCCCGGCCGTTGCAAACGGAGAAATTGAAATCTTCGCCAGCGGTTTTGGGCCTGGGTTGTCTCACACTCGGCCAAATCGGGCTGCCGCCGGCGTTTCGCCCTCTTTTGAGAGACTTTCACAGGGCTGACAAAGTGTTGTCACTGTGGTTGTTATGCTGCACGGCCCAAGTGTGGCGGCATTTTACGTCAAGCGGCTGGAAGTGTCGTGTTCGGCCTCGCCTGGGCGAAATTGTGTCCAACCGTAGGCGGGCGGCGGATGAAAAATTGCTTGGTGCAGAAAGCAAAAACGGTGCGCAGAAACAACCATTATGAAGCGGCGTTTGAGGCGTATCTGCGTTCGGTGCGAACGCCCTACGTTGCGGTCGATGAATCGAAACGCTGTCTGACAAAATCGGAGTCGTTGAAGAACGTCGATTTTATCGTGTCTCCGTCCGAGACCGGGATTTCCTGGTTGGTGGACGTCAAGGGGCGTCAATTTTCACGGGGCCGGTTGTGGAAAAACTGGTCGACTCAAGACGATGTTCGCAGCCTGGCGCATTGGGAAAACAACTTCGGCCGGGATTTTTCCGCTCTGCTCGTGTTTGCTTATGGGATCGAGGGCGATCTGGCGCCCTTGCCGGCTGGGCAACTTTTCCGGTTTCGCGGCGGCCTTTATGGATTCGTGGGAATTCGACTCGAACACTATTTGACGGCGGCTCGCGTTGTCTCGCAGCGGTGGAATACGCTGGCCATGCCGACCGACCGCTTCCGCGAACTGGCCCGACCGATGGAATCTTTTCTCCATGTCGGTTTATCGCGGGCGTCTTGAGCGCGCCGCGAATTCAGGGGCTATTTTTACGGAAAATCCGCTTTCCAATGAGCAGGGTGTTTGGCAAAGTCGGTTCGCCCATTTACAATGAATGCCTGTCTCTGCCGAGCGGCAAGGATTGACACAAGTGCATCAGGCGAGTGTGCATGTCACACATTTTCAGCCGTTTGAGATAAATATCCCTGGAAAGTCCACCCCATGAAGCTGCAACTGTTGGCGATTTTCCGCTCCGCTTACTGGCTGGCCCTCTCCTTGGTTTTTTGGCTTGGCCTTCACGGGCAACTATTGGCCCAAGCGGCCGAAAAAGAAGAAGAGGAAGCCAAAAGCTGGGTGATGAGTTATATATTGATCGTGCTTACGGTCGGGCTGGGGTTGTTTGTCGTCGTTAGAATGGGCCGGCGGCGCAATCCTAAAATTCGCCGCCGCGACGACGAAGAAGACGAATAACGTTCTGGCTGAATTAAAATCCCGGCATTTCCAAAATGCCGGGATTTTCCTCGCAATAACGGGTCATTGATTCTTCCTGTCAGGCGGTGCGTCTGCCGGCGCCCGCTCCACAAGCTGCAAAATACTCTCCGATGCGGCTCACGACATTATTTTGCTCTTCGTGGGTCAGTTCCGGGAAGATCGGCAGGCACAGCACTTCCTCGGCCGCTCGTTCCGTTTCCGGCAACGCGCCTTTGGGTATCCCCAAGCCTTCAAAGCACTTCTGCAAATGCAGCGGCGCCGGATAAAAAATCTCGGTGCCCACGCCGCGCTGGGTCAGATGCTCGCGGAGTGAATCGCGGCGATGGCCGCTGATTCGAATCGTGTATTGGTTCCAAACGTGTTCGCCGGTCACGGTGGCTGGCAACACGATGGCGTCGAGCAAGCCGTATTCGGCGAAGAGTTCGCCATATCTGCGGGCAAGCTCGCTGCGTTGCTGATTCCAGGCGGCCAAATGGCGGAATTTGACATTCAAAACAGCGGCCTGGATCGAATCGAGGCGGCTGTTGATCCCCACCACCTGATGATAATAACGCGGCCGCATGCCGTGGCCGCGGAGCAGCGTGAATTGGTCGGCCAGTTGGTCGCTGTTGGTGGTGAGCATGCCGCCGTCGCCGAATCCGCCCAGGTTCTTGGTCGGGTAGAAGCTGAAACAGCCGACATCGCCAATAGCGCCGGCGCCGCGTCCTTGATAGCTGGCGCCAATCGCTTGGGCGCAGTCTTCGACGATGGAAATCTGATGCCGCCGGCCCAAGGCAATCAGCGGGGCCATTTCGGTGCATTGGCCGAATAAGTGTACGGGGATAATGGCCTTGGTCCGGGGCGTGATCGCCTGGGCGACGCATTCGGGGTCGATATTGAAACTGGCCGGATCGATATCGACAAAAACCGGCGTGGCGCCGAGCCGCCATACGGCGCTGGCCGTGGCGAAAAAAGTAAAGCTGGGCGTGATCACCTCATCGCCGGCGCCGATGCCGCAGGCCATCAAAGCCAGCAGAATGGCATCGCTGCCGGAGGCGCAACCCACAGCGTGTTTGGCGCCGCAGAACGCGGCCACGTCCTGCTCCAGTTGTTGGCAGTCAGGACCAAAAACGAAGCGGCCCGAGTCACAGACCTCGGTAATTGCCGCCAGAATCTCTTCACGCAGCGGCCTATTGGCGCGCATGACATCCAGCAAGGGTGTCTTACGATCATTCCCACCGCAACTTGCGGACGACTTTTGATTTTGCGAATCCATTCGCTGCTAAACGCCTCCATCCTTGTGGCGCGCCCCGCCTTCGGCGAAGCATTCTTTGAATCGACAAAGAGGTTACCGAACCGGTTGGCTGCGGTCAAGAGAAGCTGCGCCCCGTTCGGGTTTTTGGGTTTTTCACTTGTCTATTGTCGGATTGCCCGCCGAACAGGCAACCAACTGCGGAGACGGCAACGCAAGGCAGGTAAAACACTCCGCGAACGGCTGTTGCTGGAGCATCGCCCAGACGCTTTCGGACACGGGTTGCCGTTCACCGCGTCGCCACGTTCGACCGGCGTCGTCGACGACCTGCCGGAACGGCCCCCGATAAACGACAACGTGCGAAACAACAACGTGAGAATCAGGCTCCTGCGTGGCGGTTGCCTGCTTGACCGCCCGCAGCATCGTTTCCCGCATCTCGGCTCCGCCGGAACGGAAGCAGGGTGAGGCGCCGAATTTGGTCAGTTCGATGGCCGCGAACCCCGCCGACTGCATCGCGCCGATCAATTCGCGGTCCACCGGAACGTTTTCCACAATAGCGGCGGGCCCCGGCAGCAATAATTCTACCTGCACGGCGACGTCGGCGGTGAGGCAGTGAATCAGCAGTTGTCCGCCGGGTTGGAGAATACGAAGGGCTTCCGCCAAGGCGGCTTCCGGCGCGACGTTTGGCGCGTTGAAGGTTCCCTGCAAGCGGACTTCGCGGAGCGTGCCGTTGTCGAAGGGCAAGCGTTCGGGGAACGGTTCCCCCAGCCGATGCGCCCACGCGTCGGCCTCCGCCGCCGGCGGATGGAGCACGTTGGCGGGCGAGATTTTTTCCGGAAGTTGCCCCGCTCCGCGATGCTCGATGTCGCCTTCCAGGACATAAAACTCCCACAGATTTCGGTCGGGGTCGTGGAGCCAGAATTTGGTTTGTCGGGCGTAACAGCATTCGACGCCTTGCTCGCGTTGGCTCGACAAACCGGCCATTGCGAGCCGCTGTTGCAGTTCCGCCAGCGCGGCGCCGTCGGAGAGTCTCAACCCCAGGTGGTTGAGCGTTCCCTGGCTGCTTGGCGCGCGCGGCTCCAACGCCAGCACGACCGGCGGTTCGTCCAGTTCGAACTTCGCGTAATCGGCTCGCTGCTTGGCCGGTTCGCAACCGAATACGATGCGATAAAACGCGACCGACCGATTCAGGTCGGCCACGTTCAACGAAAGATGAAATTTGGTTGGGGGAGGATTGACAGGGGAAGGATTCGGCATGGTTTTATGTTTCCTGGGTTACGGGCAATACGTTTAATGCGAGAGAAGGTTGACCGGCCTCTTCGGGCCGGGGGATGGGCACGAAAAAAGCCCACAGCGCCAACGCCGAAACGACAACAGCCATCGCGTAAAATATGAGAGCGTACGAGCCGGTGCGGGCCTGGCATTCGGCAAGCATCTTGGGGCCCAGGGCCGAGGCAAAAACAGTCAGCATTTGCGCGGCGCCTTGAATGCGGCCCAAATGGGCGCGGCCGTAAGCGCGGCCCCAAAACGTGAAGAAAATAACCGTGATAGCCGCCCCCGAAAGCCCCATTCCGACCGCATACAACACGACCTGCGGCTGCGTTTCCACTCGCGGCAGCCAGCACAACGCCGCCGCCAGCACGAACATGGCAACGCTCAGCGTGCGGCCAATCGGCATACGCTGGACCAACCAGCCGATCGGGAATTTCGCCAGCAACGCGACCGCCGTCGTGAGCGCCAACATGTTGTAATAAACCTCCACTGTGAAACCCCGCTCGGTGAGAATCGACTCGTTAAACAGCGAGACTCCCGAAGCAATCAAACCGTACATCGAAACCGCCAGCCCAAACACCCAGAACGCGGGAGTTCGCAACGCTTGACCGAGCGTGTGCCCCACGGCGTCGCTCGAAGTTGGTGTGTTGTTGGATTCCTCGCCATCGAGAAAAAGCCCACACTGCTCCGGCGAGTTTCTGGTCAGCAGCCATCCCAATGGAGCCATGCCAAACAACAACAGCAGCCCCATCGCCGACCAGACCACGCGCCAGTCGGCGGCGACGTACTGCTTCCCCCACAGTGCGGCGCCGATAAAACCCAACGACATCAGCACGGCGTACGCCGCCATCGCCAGACTGAGTTTCCGCGAAGAAAACCATTTGCCCACCATCGTTATACTCACCACCGACAACGCACTCTGACCAAAACCCCGCGTGAGCGCGATCGCCACGAACAGCATCGCGACGCCCGCCAGGCGGGTCATTGCCAAAACCACGACGCCCAAACATAAAACCGTTCCCGTCAATACGGTTCGTAAGCCGTAACGGTCGATCAGCCGTCCACACGGCAGGCAGAACGCGGCGCCTAGCAAGGTCGCCCACAGGTTGAGGTCGGCATACGAAACACGGTCGATATGAAACGCCGGGTCGTTCAGCAAACGCTCGGTAATCATGCCGAGCCCGTGCGTGCGGCCCGGCAAGGTGGCCACCATCGCGGCGGCGGCGAGCGCCA
The DNA here is from genome assembly GCA_024276655.1 of Planctomycetota bacterium. Lineage (GTDB taxonomy): Bacteria > Planctomycetota > Planctomycetia > Pirellulales > Pirellulaceae > SZUA-33. The sequence goes on along the minus strand of JAJRWU010000128.1, from coordinate 2,178 downwards.
CGATCGTCCAGCCGTAGTAGAACAGCTTGCGGGGCGAGGGTGCGGCCTGCGCCGGCGCGCTGCATGGAGATTGCTCGGAAGCCGACGATTCCCGCGCTCCATCACTCGAAGCAGCGCCATCACTCGAAGTAAAAGTCATCGCCGGGCGCTCCCTCGGTTGCCTTGTGTTTCAACAGATATTCGTGGAATTCCGCGTAGTGCCGCTGGTGCTGTTCTCCTCCCTCAGACCTTGCGTTGTAACTGACATAGAACGCTCGCCGCGTATGCTGGGAGCGGTTCGGCGCCGACCGATGCGTAACGTAGCAGCCGAACACCGCCACATCGCCTGGCTCCAACACAAGCGGGATGGCTTCCGACGCACTCATGGCGTCGTCGGAGAGTTGGAATTTGCAGCCGGGTTTCGCAGGCAACAGCCCTTTTTGGTGATGACCGGCGAAAACTTCCGTGCAGCCGTTCTCGGCGTGCATGGGGTCAATCGCGATCAAAACGGTTAGGAACGTGGTGGGGAAACCCTGCCAACCGGCGGGAAAATCCTGATGCAGGTCGTAGCCGCGCGCTCCGGGCGGTTTGAAGATCAGCTTGTCTTTGAACAAACACGGTTCGTCGTTGTAAATCGACCGCAGCACGTCCAATATTCGTTGGTCCGCCGAGATACGGGCGCAAACCGGAGAAATATCGTTGACCGGATCGAACACTTCAAAGAGCTGTTCGCCCGATTCCATATGGGGTTGAAAGCGGCAACGCAGATTTCGTTCTGAAATCAGTTCGGTGCGGTGCAGCAGCCTTCGCGATTCGAATTCCAGTTCGGCCGCTTCCGCGGCGGAGAACAATCGTCGGAGCACAATAAAACCCCGCTGGTCGTATTCGCGGCGCTGCTCGGCAGACAGCCCGCGTTGTTTCGCGGGCGGTTGCAGTTTCGTCATTATTGGTTCCTTATCAACCTGTGAGCAGCGGTTAGGCTATGTCTCAAAACCTAGTTCAAGAAGCCCGGCTTTTTTGAAAATCCGGGCTTCTGGCTCTTCATCGGGCCGAATGAGCCTGATGAGACAAAGCCTAGAATTCACTGATCACTTCGCCGCCCTTGGTGGTCGCGAGTCCTCGCCAGACGGTCATTTTGATCGTCTCGCTGACGAATCGAACGGAGGCGTCGCCCAGCAGAACATTCACGCCGCCAGGATGCCGGCTCCGCGCCGCACGCCAGCCATAACCGGTGAACCGCTTGGCGGGATCAGAACTAAAACTGAAGCCCAGGCAGTCGGGCGTGGCGCTGTTGGGTCCGTAAAAATGGTTGTACAACGTGCAGCGATACTCGCCGTTGACCCACATGAACCCCCGCCGGTTACTCAAATTCCACCGCGTGGCGCCGTTGCAACCGCCGACGGTGAGCGGCGCGCCAAACATGGTCCGATAAACCGTATCCGGCGACCTCTGCACGAAGCTGGGGTCGGACGTGCTTTCATCGCCCGTGCCCAGCGTGCTTTCCGACATGATAACGGTATTGCTCGCGCCATCGAGAAAATCAGCAAAACGGGTTTTCGCGTTGATGTAAAATGTTCCGTCAACACCTTCATCTTGAAACGGCGTGCCGCCGCCAATTCCCGTGCCCGTGCAGCCCGCGTAATTGGTCGGCCCCAAATCGCCGACGCCGTAGCCCTGGGAAATCGACTCGCTCCGATCACTGGGGCAGAGAAACGCGGGAACCATCAGACCGCTGGCCAACCGGTTCTGCGGAGAAACATTGAACGCCGGCGGCGCAAACAGCGGAACCTTCAGATTCAGCGAATCGTGGGCGTTGCTTTGTTCAAGATAGGGCGTCAGGTGCGCAAGCACCGACCAACGATAAAAATTGTAAGGATGCGACGGGTTCGAGGGAAATTGCTTCGACTCCGAACCAATCGGCAGCCTGCGGAAGCTGCCCTCGAAATTGTGCGTCGCGAGCCCAAGCTGCTTCAAGTTATTCACGCATTGCGTTCTCCTGGCCGCCTCTCGCGCCGCCTGAACGGCGGGCAACAGCATCGCCACCAAAATCCCTATGATCGCGATCACGACCAGCAGTTCGACCAGCGTGAAACCGCCTCGCTGCAAAAACCGGTATGAGCCGTTGGCTTTCCGGCCTCTTACACCCACGATCTTCCTTGGTTGTGCCATCTTCCCCATTGGTCGCCTCCCGTTCAAAAT
>JAJRWU010000127.1 GCA_024276655.1 Planctomycetota bacterium | reverse complement strand
TGGAACGATGGGGCGTCCGCCGAAGCCATTCTACAAATCAGGGCCGCCGCTCTCAGCGACGATTACCAACTAAAAAAGCACATGCAATCTCGCCCAGGCAACCCATTTCGCCCCAACGTCAAAATAAAATCAGCCGCCACCGCTGCCTAAAAAGTGCGTTCCTGCACCCGCCGCGCGCCGGAGGTTTTGCCGCTGCTTGCAGTGCGATTTTCCTTAGAGCTCCTAACATAACCTCTGTTTGGCGTTTCAAGGCGAGCGGCGGATAATAACTTACCTGCACGCAGCGGGAGTCCGTGAAATCTTTTGGGGTTCCGACCTACGCTGGAATGACCGTTCGCTGATTCACTCGCTTGCGCTTCGTGCTTGTATTAGGTAAATTTTTAACTGCCGCTCGCCCAAGCACGGAGTTTGGCGCCGACCTACCAAGTTGTGTCAGAAGGTATTAGGTAGGTCTTCCGCGTGTCTTCGAGAAAGTGCGGCTGCGGCGGACGCGTGGAGGCAATTCGGGCGGTCGCCTGGCTCATTCCGCTTGGGGTGGGTTTTCTCTGACCAACGCGCTGATGGTTTTGAAAAACGGCGCCGCCGCCGTATCACACCATTCAAACAGAGCTGCTTCGGTGGTGGTCGGCACTGCGCCGCTCGCCTCCATCCGCCGCAGCGCCACTTCGGCGTCTTGCCGATGGCGGCTGCTGATGGCGTCGGTCGCGAGGTACACGCGAAAACCATCGGTCAATAAGTCGAGCACGGTTTGCTGCACGCAAACATGGGCTTCTATGCCGACGACCAAAATTTTGAAGCGGCCTTCGGCGCCCCAATCGTGAAAAAGGTCGTCGCACTCCCGGCAACTGAAAGAGAGTTTTTCCGGGATGTCCGGCAAACGTTCGGCCAACTCCGGAACGGTGCCTCCCAAGCCTTGAGGGTATTGTTCGGTCGCCCCGACGGCCACGCCACAAGCTTTGGCGCCGTCGAGCAAACGTCGAATGTTCCAGACCATTTTTTTCGCGTCGCGAATGACGGGCAGAAATTTTTCCTGCACATCGACCACCAGCAAGGCGGAATCGGCCGCCGACATCAACTCGCCGCTGCGCAGCATCGTATTCTTGTTATTCATGTCTCGCAGAATAGCCGACCGAAAGCACGAAGAAAAGAATTTATCAATAGTTATCCCGGATTATTCACCAGTTTCGTTTCGAGGAAGAGGCCCATAGCGTGAGCTCTTGCGCTTCGCAGGGTTTAGATGGGCAGACCATGAACCACGGAAGGCTCACGCAATGAGTGAAGCTCAAGGTGCTCTTTTTGAACCAGAATTCAATCGGTCGATCAAAGTTCGAACATTCGATTAAAAGATCACTTCGTATGCCGGCGCAGCTCTTTTGCGAGAAGTCGAGCATCGGTTGGGGCTGATCGAATCGCTTTCGGAACAAATGCCGATCCTCGCCATCCGAACAAGAACCGCTACACGGGCGCGGCGTGACAATCTGCGAACACCTGCCACGGATCGGCGAAGTGGCTGGACAAGCTTACGGAAGCACCGACCCGAGCGGCGCGAAAGTCGTGAGTGCTCCGCTGACCACGCCGAACTTTTTCCCACGTTGGCCACGCTGATCGGAATCGATCCGAGCACCGAACTGATGCGCTCGGTCGGCCGGCCGATTGCAATCTCGAATGCCGGAACGCCGGTTAAATAGGGCGAACCCATAGATTCACGAACTCGTATCGTCCAACACGGCCAAGTGTCGTACAATACGGCGATCGCATCACCGCCTTTTTTGGTCGTGTAAATCGTGCTGCCGGCGGCCACCGCCAGCAGCCGAAGAGGTGCGTTCGCTTTACGATAGCACCGACTCTCCCAGCCCGTCCGGAAGGGAAGGCCACGAGTTGCTTCGACAGCTTGCCAGCGTTTCTCGGCAATAAGGAATTCGACATTTATGGCCCACACTTTCGTGATTTTCGGCGCTTCGGGAGATCTTACCAGCCGCAAGCTCATTCCGGCGTTGTTTCGGCTGCATCAAAAAGGTCGCCTACCCGAGCAGACGCGCATCGTTGGTCTGGCGCGGCGGGCATACGATAACGACGCCTGGCGCGATCTCTTGGCTCGGTCGGCGGCGGAATTTTTGGGCGATAAATTCAACGCCGACCAGTGGCGGGAGTTTGCCCAGAATATTCTCTACCAGCAGGGCGATATCACCGTTTCGGCCGACTTCGCCGCCCTGAAGATTTTTCTTGAGGAACTCGAAGGCGGGCGGTCCGCGACGCGCGTCTATTATTTGAGCACGGCGCCGAGTCTTTATGGAGCGGCGGCGGCAAGCCTCGGAGAGCACGGCATGGCGGAGGAGTCGTCGGGCGCTCGGCGCGTGGTGATCGAAAAACCGTTCGGCGTCGACCTCGCCACCGCGAAAACGCTCAATGCGGTGGTGCATCAGGTGTTCGAGGAACGGCAAATTTATCGGATCGATCATTACCTCGGCAAGGAAACGGTGCAAAATCTTTTGGTGCTGCGGTTCGCCAACAGTATTTTTGAACCGCTGTGGAATCGGAATTACATCGACCATGTTCAAATTACCGTGGCTGAGGAAGTGACCGTCGGTTCGCGCGGCGGTTATTACGATTCTTCCGGCGTACTCCGCGACATGTTTCAAAATCATTTATTGCAATTGATGATGATCACCGCCATGGAGGCGCCGGCGCGTTTTGAAGCAGACCTCGTGCGCGATGAAAAAGTCAAAGTATTGCGGTCAATCAAACCGCTCACCGGCGCCGATTTCGCCTGCGACACGCTGCGCGGCCAATATCGGGGATATCGCGACGAGGAAAACGTTCCGCCCGACAGCCAAACCGCGACCTTCGCCGTGCTCAAGCTCGCGATCGACAATTGGCGTTGGACGGGCGTGCCGTTTTACCTGCGATCGGGCAAGGCGATGTCGTGCCGGTCGACGCAAATCGTGATCCAATTTCGCGAGCCGCCGCATATGCTGTTCGAAAACAAGCACCCCATGTCGAAGGTTGACAACCGGTTGGTGATCCAGATCCAACCGGCCGAGGGTATTCAGTTGCACTTCCAAACCAAAGCGCCGGACGCCGGCATGCAACTGCGTTTGACGGAACTCGACTTCCGCTTCCAACGAGAATTTTCCGGCCTCATGCCCGACGCCTACCAGCGTTTGCTGCTCGACGCCCTGATCGGCGACGCCAGCCTCTTCGCCCGCAGCGATGAGGTCGAACTCGCTTGGGGCGTGATCGATCCAATCATTGCCGCCTGGCAAAGCCCGGCGGCGCCGCCCTTGGAAATTTACGAACCTCGGCTATGGGGGCCGCCCGGCGCCGTGCGTTGGATGGAAAAACAACACCGCGAGTGGTTCGATTCGTGCCCCATTCTGCATTGAAGTCGCCGGCGTGTGAAGCTCGTTCGAGAAAATATCGCACGCAAGGCGGAAGAGGTCAGGCGTCTTTGATTTTATATCCCTGAAGGAACAGTCCCGAATTTAAATGCTGAATTAAAAGCCCGGCATTTTGAAAATGCCGGGCTTTTTTGAGCTGCAACCGGGAACTTATTTCGGGTCAGGCGCTAAGCAATGATTTCGTTGACGATCTCGCCGTGCAGGTCGGTCAGGCGGAACGGCCGACCATTGGAGAGGAACGTCAGGCGTTTGTGGTCCATGCCCATTAAGTGCAGCAGCGTGGCGTGCCAATCGTGCATGTGGACCTTGCCGGCAATGGTGTGATGGCCGAATTCGTCCGTCTCGCCATGGCTAAAACCGGGCTTCACGCCGCCACCCGCCAGGAAGAAAGTGAAGCCGTCGGGGTTATGATCTCTACCGGTGCCGTTGGTTTGTGCGTATGGGGTGCGGCCAAACTCTCCGCCCCACCACACGAGCGTGTCTTCGAGTAAGCCTCGTTGTTTCAAGTCGGCCAACAAACCGGCCACGGGTTTGTCGGTGTTGAAGGCGTGCTCGGCGTGCTGTTCCAGATTGGAGTGTTGGTCCCAACGAGGGTTGTTGGTGTTGTCGCCATAATTGACTTGAATGTACCGCACGCCCGCCTCCGCCAGACGCCGCGCAAGCAAGCATTGACGGCCGAAGTCGTCTGTTCCCTTTTCATCAATGCCGTATTGCTTGAGAACATGCGGCTGTTCGTGCGAAAGGTCCATCAGACCGGGGGCGTGTTGTTGCATTCGCCACGCCAGTTCATACGAGCCGATCACGGCCTCCAATTCTTGATCGCCCGGATTGTGGCTCAGTTGTTCGGCATTGATTTTCCGCAGCAACTCGAACTGGTCTTGTTGTTCGGCCCGCGAAAGCAGGCCGTTGGCGAGGTTGCGAATGCCAGCTTCCTTGGCCGAAACGCCCGCCCGCCCGACAGCCGTGCCTTGATAAGCGGCCGGCAAAAAAGCGGCGCCGTAATTTCGCGGGCCGCCGTTGCCCATCGACGGTTGGATCGTGATGAACCCCGGCAGGTTTTGGTTCTCGGAGCCAAGGCCGTAGAGCATCCAGGAGCCGATCGAGGGACGAATCAAATTGATGGAGCCGGTGTGCAGGAATAATGTCGAGGGACCATGCGCGACGCCATCGGTGTGCATGCCCTTCAAGAAGCAAAGGTCGTCGACATGCCGGGCAATGTGTGGGAATAAATCGGAAACGTGTTGGCCCGACTGCCCATATTGCTTGAACGCCCAGGGCGATTTGAAAACGCGATGCTTGGTGATTTTTTTCGTTTTGGCCAACACGCGGGCGTCGTCGAAGTTGCGCATTTTGCCGTCGTCGGCAATCAAGCGAGGTTTGTAGTCGAACGTATCGACATGGCTGGGTCCGCCCTGCATGAAAATAAAGATGACGCGTTTGGCGCGCGGCGGAAAGTGCGGCGGTTTTGGCGCTAACGGATCCACCGCGGCGGCCCGGGATTCTTGGTTCGCCATGCCGGCGGCGGCTAAATAGCCGAAGCCACAGGCCATCGCCTGCAACGCGCTGCGGCGGCTGTAAGTGCGTTGATTCGATATAGGAGGTGTATTCACGGTTGTTTCCTTACTTCGCAGCGATCAGAAAATGGCGGTCGTATTTCCGGGGCCGCTCGGTAGTTCCAATTTGGAAGTTCTTCAAAAAGTTTTTGCCACGGAGAGCACAGAGCACTCAGAGTTTGATGCGTCGGACGGCATCCATGGCCCTTGAGTCCTTTCTCCGTGGCCTCTGTGGCAAAAACTTTTTTGTTGTAGCCACCGACCGCGATGCGCCCTCGGTTTGCTCGGTGTTTCAATGTATTGCTCTCAAGGGCGGGTTAATTCAAATACCGAAAATCGATGCTCTGGAAGAGCGCCTGGTAGAGCAAAGCCCAGCGTTTGAGGGCCGGCTCTTTCGGGGGCGTGTTCTCTTGGTTCGCTTCTCCCACGAACTGTAGGCCGAGCGAACGCTCTTTCGCCGAAGGGCGGCGTCCTAGCACTTCGCGGTAGGCGCGCTCCAGCCGTTGCGTTTGCGTGAGGCCGTCTTGCTCCAATAGCCGACCAGCCGCCAAACGAGATTGCACCACCACGAACGGATGATTCATCAGCCACAACGCCTGCGGGGCGATGGTGCTGGTGCTGCGCCGCCCGTTCTGGATGTTAGGATCGGCAAAATCAAACACCTCAAAAACCTGCGGCAACGTGTTGCGAAAAACCGGCACGTAAACACTCCGCCGCAAGCCATCGAACTGGTAGCCGTATTCGCCTTTGGTGCCGGGCTTGAAATTGGCGCCGCCATAGGCAGTGTCTAATTGGCCGCTCACCAGCAGTAGGGCGTCGCGAATTTGTTCGGCCTCCAAACGCTTCCGGTTCATGTGCGAGAGCAGGCGGTTGTCGGGGTCGACCTGCTTCGCGGCGAGCGGCTCACGGGTGCTCAATCGGTACGCATGCGAGAGCATGATCTGGCGGATCAACCGCTTGACCGACCAACCGTCCTCCACGAACGAAGCCGCTAGGTAGTCTAACAGGTCCGCATGCGAGGGACGTTCGCCCGTCGAACCAAATTATCAACCGTGCGCACCAGCCCCTGGCCCATCAGCCAATACCAAACACGATTCACCATCACGCGCGATGTCAGCGGGTTCTCGGCGTGGGTCAGCCACTGCGCCAATTCGTACCGACCGCTCTGCTTTTCCGCAATCGACTTGAAGGGCGCCGCCTGCACCACCTGCAATGCATTGCGGGGCACGATCGGGCCTTTGTTATGCACCACGCCGCGAATCGAAATATGGGTGTCGCGCGGAGCAGCTTCGTCTTTCGCGACCATGGCGAACTGCCGTTGCGGACCCGCCGCCGCCAAGCCTTTGATCTGCGATTTCAGCTTTTTGATGTCCGATCCCAACTGTTCTCGCAATTGCTCGCGCTGCTTTTTCTGTTCCTTCTGTTCTTCGGACGCCAACCGCGCGGCGGCGTCTACCTTACTGGCAACGTCGTTCTTGCCAGTGACGGAAATAAACTGCACGGCGTCGGCAATCACCACGCCATCGTCGACGCCCGCATTCGATACGCTCACGCGAGGATCGTGGGCTGGATCAAACTCGAACACGCCCAACGATTCAAACGCCCCGCCGATTTTCGGCGTCTGCCGCTGATTGACCGAAACCACTGCTTCGCCGCCTTGGTGAACAACGGTAACCGGCGCGTGCGAAGTTCGGTTGGGCCCCGCCGCGTAGGCAATACGCACTTCGTACCGGCCCGCTTGCGGCAACACGGGATGGAACGAAACGCTGTTGGCGCCCTTGCCGGAGGCGTAAAGGTAGCCGGCGTTGATGTACGTTTTGATTGAAGTAGACGACTTCCATTGGCCGACGATTTTTGCGGCCACGTCATCCACCACGACGCCCGCCAGCGACGCCGAGGCAATGGATTTCGAACTCGCCTTGCCGTCTTTCCCGCCCGCCGCCTTCCAGTTGGCTTGCAGCACGGCCAACTGTTTTTTGAGTGCGGAAATCTGTTCTTCGCGAGCGGCCATTTCTTTTTCAACTGCGGCCGATTCGGGCAGCGGCGCCACATTCCACCGTGATACATTGCCATCATGCACGGCGGCGGTGGTGCTCTGAAAAATTCCCGCCAAGCCGTAATAATCTTGCAGCGTGATCGGATCGAATTTGTGGTCGTGGCAACGGGCACAGCCGATCGTCATGCCCAGCAGCGCCTTGCCGAGGGTGTCGAGCTGTTCGTCGATGACATCGGTTTCCAGCACTTCCTTGTCTTGCATTTCGTAGTTGGTCGGCCCCAAAACAAGAAAGCCGGTCGCGATCAACTGCCGGCGGCGCTGGCGCCAATCGCTGAACTCCAGCAAGTCGCCGGCCAATTGCTCGCGGAGGAAGCGGTCGTGGGGCGCGTCTTGATTGAACGATTCGATCACATAATCGCGATACCGCCAAGCATCGGGAAAAAAGAGCGTCCGCCCGCCGCCGCTCGATTCGGCAAAACGCACGACATCCAACCAATGGCGCCCCCAGCGCTCGCCGAAGTGGGGCGAACTCAAAAGCGAGTCGATTAGCTTCTCATATGCGCGCACCGAGCGATCGTTGAGGAAGGCGTCTTGTTGGGCGGGCGTCGGCGGCAAGCCGAGAAGATCGAAATACGCCCGCCGCACCAGCGAGGCTTGGTCGGCGTCGTCGCCGGGCGTTAAATCTTTTTCAGTCAAAGCAGCCAGAATGAAGCGGTCGATGTCGGTCTCCGCCCAGTCGGCGCCAGCCACGTCAGGCGGTTGGTGTTTCACAACCGGCTGGAACGACCAAAAAGAACGGCCCTCCTCCAGCGAAACTCCCTTGTTGCGTTTCGACAGCGGCGCCGCAGCCGCGCGAGGGTCGGCCGCGCCGCGCGCCACCCACTTCTCAAACGCCGCAATGGCCGCTTTCGGCAGAATGCCCTTGGGCGGCATTTCGAGATCGGAATCCTTGTAACGGATCGCCTTGATGAGCAAGCTCTCGCTCGGCTTCCCCGGCAGAATAGCGGGGCCGGAATCGCCGCCGAGTTTCCAGGCGTCGCGAGAATCGAGCCGCAAACCGCCGTTTTCCTCCTCAGAACCGTGGCAGCGAAGGCAATGCCGCACCAGTAGCGGACGAATCTGCTTTTCAAAAAATGCAATGTCCGCCGCCCGCGCAACTTTGGGTTTCGCAACATCGGCCTGTTCGGCGATGGCCTGCTCTGGCTGCATGGCCGTCTGCACAATGAGGATTCCCATTGCCGCAAAAACCAAGCGGGCCATTCGTATTCGCGGCAATGAAAACATGGGCGGGGCCTGCGGTGGTGGGGTTTTAATCCAAGCGTTCGAGCAGTTTGCCGCAAAGGAAAGGCGAACGGGCAAACATGGCGTCGGCAACACTCGGCAGTGGCGAAAATTCATTGTAAATGCTGTCGTCGTAAGAAGGAAGTGACAAAACGCCCTCTAACGAACCTGGATCACAAAGTCGATCGGAACATTCACCACCCGCGTATGACTACGATCTGAAATCGAATTGAAACGCCACTTTGTGATGGTCTTGAGAGCGGCCTGGTCCAGGAGGGGAAAACCGCTGCTGCGAATAAGACGCGCCTGGAAAACCGAGCCGTCTTCCGCGATGCTCACCCGCAGCAGCACGCGTCCTGTCTGGCTGGCGGCCAGCGCGGCGGCGGGATATGCCGGCGGCGGGTTGGAAACGATGGCCGGCGTTGGCGATTCCACACCTCGATACTCCTGCGAGGTTATGGCGGTGGTCAGTTGCAGCGATGGCGAATTCCGAGGCCGTTTCTGCTCACGTGGCGGCGTCGGGGCGACAACCGGAGCAAGCGTTTTTGGTTGCCGCCGCAAGATTTTCGCCAAACTCGGTTGGGATGCCGCGGCGGGCCGCGCCGCCCGTTCGGCAACGACCCGCCGCGCTGGCGCTTTTTCGACCAACGACCGGTTCGGCGGTTGGTCGGTCGGCGGGGTGTCGGAGGATTCCGCCGACTTCGGGACGTCGACCATGATCGCAACACTGGCCTCTGGCTGCTCGACGCTGGCCGTCAGAGTGATGGAGGCGCGCCCAGGATCGGCCGAAACAGCGATTACCTCCGCCGAGTACGTTTTCAGCATCGCCAGACCAACGCCCACGTGCAGCACGGCGCTGGCGGACCAAGCCCACTGCCAACCCGCGAGCCAGCGCAGAGCGTCGCCTCCAAAGGCGCGAGCCGGGCTTTCGCCGCATTTGATGATAGGAAACCTTGGCACTTCGTTATACTCCGCACGATCAGGTTTGACGCAATCGCACCATGCTCAGGGACATTCCCGAAATAAGCTTCCGGTTGTAGCCCGGAAAAGCCCGGCATTTTCAGAATGCGGGCTTTTAATTCGGTAAGTGAATTCGGGGCGGCTCCAAATGCGAATGTCACATTGTCTGCCGCTTGAGGTATAACACCGATGTTCCACAGCGGAAACCGACGCCTTCCGGTTCTGACCGACCGCCCTCGCTGGCCAACATACGGCGAACTTTGCGAAAACCGCAATTTCTGCGGAGTTTTCCTTCCCTGAGCGGTTGCCAATATTCCAGCCTTATCACTAAAAGATAAGTAATTCGGCCTTTTCCCTTTGCGAGCCACTTCAGATACCGGTATCCTGTAACCTAATCGAAAACACCGGGGTCTGAAAACTCGGTTCCCATATTTTCTCGGCCCAGCCGGCTGTTGTCCTCCCCTTTCAAATTCAAACGAGCCCTCTTTCAAATGCAAACGGAGGTTGACCAATGAAAACGTCCACCACTTGTCTACTGCTCTTCGCATCGATTTTTTTCCTGGGTTGTGACGACACCGGCGGCGCTGCTCCCGACAGCGCTGTTGCTGATGCAGGCGGCGGCGGAGACGCCGACATGGGCATGGGCGGCGGCATGGGCGGCGGCATGGGCGGCGGCATGGGCGGCGGCATGGGCGGTGATATGGGAATGGGCGCGGGCATGGAGATGGGCGCGGGCATGGAAGGGGGCGGCGATGCAGACATGAACGCTCAAATGGAAATGGCTGGCGCCGGGCTTGACGCAAGCGACCCTACCGCCGCTGGCGACCCGGCAATGGAAGGTGCAGGGTTGTACGGAGCAGGTGCGGAAGGCGACCCGGCATCATTCGCTGGCGGTGCTGAAGGCGACCCGGCAATGGAAGGCGCAGGGTTGTACGGAGCTGGTGCGGAAGGCGACCCGGCAGAATTCGCTGGTGGCGACGACCCTTCATTATACGCGGGTAGTGAAGGCGACCCAGCAGCATTCGCTGGCGGCGCAGAGGGCGACCCAGCGGCATTCGCTGGCGGCGCTGAAGGCGACCCCGCCGCATACGGCGGCGGAGAGGGCGACCCAGCTAGTTTCGGTGACCCGGCGACAACCGGCGCCGGGCTGGAGGGGGGAAACCTCTATGGCGATGACGGCGCGGGGATCGGCGCCGAGCGTGGCCGGCGAAGAGTCAAGAAAATTGAAATCCCAAAAACCGACCCCGAACTATTGAAGCTCCGCACTTGGACCGACAGCACCGGAAAACGCACGTTCCAAGGCACTTTTGTTGATTATTCAATCAAATCCAAATTGGCCACCATCGACAAAGACGGCAAGGAGATGAAGCTCCCCTTGAAAAAACTCAGCAAACCGGACCAGGATCTGATCCGTGCTGAATTGCGACGCCGAAAAGCGGTAATAACCGCTGAGAAAACCAAAAAGCTCAACGAAATCCGCAAGAAAGGTCGTTCTCGCGGCGGCGACGAATTTTGAGCCTACCAAGCTCCGAGAAAACACAAGATATATTCCGTGCCATGGTGGCAGGCGAGCGGCGGAAAATAACTTATCCGTTCGCGGCGCTGCGGGAAATTGCGATAACAATCTATCCCACAGCGAATAACCGAATATACGGTTACGAAGACGGGAAACGGTCGAGTAGAGGAGGAGCGTCAATGACGCCCCTCCCCCCTCATCAAACCGGACATGCGGATTTCCCGCATCCGGCTTACCAAAGGCATTTCGTCGGTCGGCAC
>JAJRWU010000126.1 GCA_024276655.1 Planctomycetota bacterium | reverse complement strand
TGAGCGTCCTTGCCCATGCTAGATTCCCTCCTAAACATGCTAGATTCACCAACCAACCGAAAAAGCATAGCACAACGCGACAAATGCAGGAATCCAAATCCCATCTCCTCCCGAGGCGGCAAAGTGCGTTCCTGCACCCGCGCGCGGCGGATCCTTTTCGTGTGGCCTTGTGCCAGCGTCGAATTCTTGTCTACAATAACGCCCGTGCTGAGGCACGTCGGGGTGTAGCGCAGCCTGGTTAGCGCGTTTGACTGGGGGTCAAAAGGTCGGAGGTTCGAATCCTCTCACCCCGACTAAGTAAAGCCTTTCGTAGCAATGAGTTACGAAAGGCTTTTTCTGTTGCGTCAAAACGGATTTCTCCGTAATGCTACGTTTCCATCGGTTTTCACATGGTGGCGTAGCATCGGCGCCATCATGCTACGCTTGGCACAACAATAATGCGAGCATTCCACAAGATCATCACCATCACGGGCGGAGGTACCGACTCAGACACCGCAATGAAAATTCAAAACCAGCCGGGAACCGACCGCAGGTCGGTCGGCCTCCCAGGGCGAATGCCGAACAAGAGAGTGAAACGACCATGAATGACTAAAATCGCGTTTAATGGCCGGTTTTGAAGCGCCCCGTGACATCGCGGTAGATGACCTCCATGTCCGGTCGCTCGGTGCAGAAATAATGCACCCATATATAGGCGTGACTGAACGCCGCCACAACGAGCGCCGCCCACGACGCACCACTCACGGCAATCGCCCAAAAGGTCAAGAATGCAAACGAGTATATGGAGTTTCTCGTGTACTTGAAGATGCCTTTCTTCACGAATGGCTGGCGTTGGTAGCTCTGGTCAAAGTGATCGATCCCCGCTGCACGAGCCATGCCGAAATATCGTATGACCGAATAGAACGTGTACGCAGCCGGAATTCCGAGGGCAACGCAAATCACGACTCTCACAGGGATCGACAACTCTAATGAATCATGATCGGCAATCGTCAGAAGCGTCAGGCTGACCGGGCGAGCCAAGAAGAGGACAAAGAACACGATCTGGTAGAGAACGAAGGCGCTCGAACCGAACCGTTTGCTGACAGCACCGAAACAAAGTTCGCTGCGCCATGCGAGCCACACGTAGACTTGATGAACAACGGGAACGGCGAGCGAAACGGCGAACCAGATGTGAACGCCGACTCCAACGAACTGACGCTCACGAAGCTGATTGAAATCGCCCAGCAGGAAAACGCCAACGAGGAGAACGATCAAAGCCAACAGGTGGACCGCCTGTCCTTTGAAGAAGAATCGAGTTGGGATAGAAGGCATCTTCGGCATTAGTTATTCCAGTTTGCTGACTTCTCATTCGATGCCAAGCAGCGTGACTGCTGCGCCAGCATTGGGGGATGGAACCGAAAGCTGAGCAATCGCCCCAACGCTAGTATGCTGTGTCGTCGCGTCGTGGGTCTCGTGAAAAAAGTACGCCGCCCACAGCGGCGAGATGACGAAGAGCCTAACAACCAGCATCGGGATCTCCTTCGAAAGAGGGTGAAACTGCTGGTCCTGTCGGTGTCCTACTTGTTGCTGGTGAGATGAAGCCGGTTCGCTTGAATTTCAGAAATAGGGATACCACTTGACGGGGATTGCACGGCTAAGCATCGAGCGGAAAATTAGTGTCGTAGCCATGCTCGCCAGAGCGTGGGATGGTTCACCGCTCACCCACCGTCTGGCGACGATGGATACACAAATGCGACAGTTATTCACCAAGCGGTCCTAATCAACAAAAAAAGCCCTAACTCGTTGCGAGTTAGGGAGTGGAGGATAACGGGCTCGAACCGATGATCTTCTGGCTGCCAGGCACTCCATGGAGTATACCGAAATACCCGTTTTTCCCGGTGTTTAAGCACATTTTACACCCATTTACCGCCTTTGCAAGTCTTATCGCTCGATTGCACTTCTACCCTTGTTTTCTCGGTATTCGGTGAAACGCTTTTTCTGGAATCCGGTAATTACCGGATTTGATTTCGACTCATAGATCATGAGGCATGCAGTCAATTGGTAGAGAATAACGCCGATTCCGCCCCGCCGCAGCAAACCTCGCCGGGATTTTCACCAACCGGGATTCTCGGGGAGCTCAGCCGCCGCCGGTCATGCTTCGAGTTCACCATGGTTGCCGGTCATGCGAAAGCCTTGCCGAAGCCTTGCTATGGTTTTACTGTACGTTTGCTTGGGTTTTGCTTGGCGGTTGCAAGCACGATACCGCTGGCCTGTCATGTCGGTTCGGCTTCGAGTCCACCGCTGGCCTGTCATGACGTGCAAGCTCGCCAGCCGCCGATTCCAAGACTTGGACAAGAGCAAGTCGATTTCCCACACCAGCCGCCGCCGCAGATTCCACCCACGCCATAAAACGGCCGCCGACGTTGCCGCTGGACACGCTCCCGCCTCTCCGCATGACCATTTACCGCCATGCCATGCAACGGCTCTGACGGCTCAATACGAACCTCTGACGGGGCTGGCAAGATAGGATACGTTCCAGGGTGTGTTTCGGGGGTTTCGCGGCTTCCTTCACGGCCGCCGGTCCCTGTTCGATGATCTTCGCTTGCTTCTTTTGGTCGCGGGCTTTGCTGGCGTCTTGCTTCCGTTTGTGACGCGTGTCACTAACAGAATTGGCGGGCTTTCGTTTCTGCCGCTTCTTCGCTTGCTTGTCGTGCCAATCACGGGTCTTCGCGGCGCAGACCGACCGTTGTGTTTCGCTCAAGTGTCGCCGATGCGGCTCGATGTTCCCGAAACTGATTTCGGGAAGAGCACATGAAACATACTGCCGGGATAGATTCCACCCCAACCGGAAAGCACCTTTGGCCACGATCTTTATCACGCCGGCAATGGCGAAATACGCCGCAGAGGCGGCAAGGTCTTCGACGAAGGCGACAACGGGTTTTAGCTTGGCAGTTGCCACGACTTCATCGTGCAACGAAGCCGTTCCGGCCGACGCGCCACCCGGTGAGTTTACACGCAAAATGATCTTGCGAACGCTCGGATCGGCGGCCAGTGTTTTTAGCTCGGCTCTAACCGCGTCGGTGGAACTTCCGCCATGGAGACCATCGCGGGAGAGTGTTCCGGTCAAAGAAACAATCGCCACGCCAGCGCCGACGTGCTGCGCCGCCGTTGGCTGTGGCCTGCCGGGTGCGAGCGACTGTGTGTTAGCGCCGTAGATTGAAAAAAGGCTGCGCAACATTTCTACTTATCCTCCGTTTTTTATGTAAAGGTCACGCGCCAAAACAAAGATTATCCAGACGTCATCGACGCCAAGTTTGTCTCGTAGAAAGCTGACCGTTTCTTGATTGAAAACGATACTTCCGGGAGTGAACCGGCCTGATTCGGAAACCGTAATATCGTCGCCGATTTGCGACATTGAACCGCCTTGAAATGACCGCACGACAAACTTCATGGCCGCGCCAACCGGTCCGCCGTCTGAAGTGAGGACGACCGACAAACAGCCAGATCTCACGTAGAATTTGCCAGCTTCAGTCGCCGACTTTCGGTTGTTCATTTTCTTGTTCCTCTTGCCGTTTTTCCGCAAGTCGCGACTTCATTAAATTGACGGCCTCTCGCGCGAAATATTCCTCGCCGTTAATGATAAACCACGGTTGATATCCAAGGCGCCGCGCTAAAAACAACACTTCGCTTTCGCTGAATTTTAGCTCGCTTGCAATGAAGGAAACTTCCACAATGTCGACGGTGCTCATGCGGAGTCCTCCGCTTGTTCGGATCGGATCCGGTCGGCGATTCGCTCAACGTCCAGCACGTCGAAATATGGAATTCCGTTCACGGTCGACCGGGGGACAATTTTTAGCAGGTCGGCGAGTTCCTGCAATCGCGATACCGGTGTTTGAAGTTGGCCGGCCACGTGGCCGATGCTCAGAATTTTAGTGGCGTCCATTTTTTCCTCCCTTGGAATACGGCAACTGCCACGATTTTACCATATGACATTTCCAACCTGCCAATTGTTGGCGAGTCATTCGACGACCACCAAAAAAACTTTTCCGCATGCGCGGCAGAGGGTGTTGCGTGATACCGAACCGTCGCCGCCTGGGGTGCTGCGTCTGGTTTGCAGATCGGCGGCGGCGCATCGCGGGCAACGCGCGCGCTCGACGAAGACGATCGGCGGTTGGTGTTTTGTTGAAGTGCTCATTCTCAACACCCCTTCAAGGGTGGTAATTCTTCCTCAATAACGCAGATATCCGTTTTAAGGGTGGCTATTATTCCGTACGGACGGACTATGTGTATCATTTTGATAGAAGAGGTGGGAAACTACAGCCGAATAGCGGCAGAAAGGACCCACGGTTTTTTCTGGGGGGTCGTGCGAATTATTTTGGTGTTGCATGAACCGCACGAGGTGCAGGCTATTCCGCTAGTGGTTTGGCATTTTGGCATTGGTCAGTTTTCCTATTCCGTTCGTGGAAATGATTCGCAAAACGCGTCAAGTGGCAATTTCGCCTTCAAGGCATCCAGGAGCCTCTTCAGCCGCTCTATCGAATTTAGGTGGCTCGACTCGGGTTTCGCCGCCACCGACGCACTCAGCGGCATCCTCGAAAGCATCGTCTATCGAAGCCCCGGCCGCCGCCCAGCCGCCGCCGCCGCCGACGCCAGATAAATTTAGGCGGTTTGGTTTGAGCAATACCCAGCCTTTGCGATCTCCAATCCGTTTGATGAATCCTTTTCGGGCGAGTGAAATTAGAATTCGACGAGCAACCCGTTCGCTGATGTCAATTACATTTGCAACCCATCTTGTGCAGGTTACCGGGTCAAAATTAACGGACCTATTCCCTAATATATATATAGGAAACAGGTCCGTTAATTTTATTACTATCTTCTCCATTCCTCCCATGTTCCGAATGAATCGCATTTGCCATGACCCCCAATATGGTGGATTCTGCATCGGTTAGCGGTTCGATGTGCAAGTCTGCAAGTGGCAAATTGAGGTTTTCATTAGTGAGAATGATCGCCGGGATTCCGCTCTCGCAAATGCCTCGACCTCGACCAATTGCCTGTTTTAGTTCGGCGGCCACGGCGGCCCGGTAGGCGGATTGCCAGTCTCGGTCGCGGTAGCCGAATCCTTTGACGGTCTGCCGCTTTCCCGACTGCGTCGTTCCACTCCAATAATCGGCCCCCCAATGCGATCCAATCGTCGTCTCGGCAGGCGGCGGCAACCTTCCCCATCTGAATCAGCCGGGCCTTGATGGCGCCGGGCGGAACGCGGGGAGTGCCGAAAACGATCAGCAAATCGCAATCTTCGAGCCAAGCGTTTGACCCTGGCGAATCCCCGCCGCGAAAATGTTCAACTTTCTCGATTCTGCCTTGGTCTTTTTTGTCCAATGTTGGCCCGCTTCTTGACGTTCCCCGGATGGTCGGTACATGTTTTTGGTGGCAGATGACGCCGATTCTATGGAAGTTATCCGGGATCGCCGCCAGGGTAGCCCTGATCAGCCCCACCACTTTTGACGGGGCTGTTGATTTCTTTATATCGGTGGGGATTTGGATCGTGACGTGTTGCTGCTCAATGTTGCCCGCCGGGGTGCAATCTTTCACCGTGCGCCCAGCAAGTATTTCAATCTCTCCGTGGCCCGACGTGGCGTCGCTCAGCCAAACCGTTGCCCCTTCCGGGAATCTTGTTTGCCGGAAGGCAATAATCGATTTTCGGGTCGTGAAAACATCGTTGCCACCCTTTTTATGGACTTTATCTACCTTGGTCGCTAGCTCGCTAATCCGGCCTTCCGCCAGTGATTTCACCAGCCGCAAGGCCTCGGGGTCTGGCCAAATCTTCGCCTCTTTCATGGCCCGGAATAGCTGCGTCTCGCACCCGAACGGCGCCGCCGCAATAACGGGACGATCTATCTGGTCCGTGGTCGTTCGACTGGATAGTTCGTCGTCCAACTCGCTCGCGATTCTCTCCATTTTTAGGTAGAAATACTGGGCCGTTGCCCGCTCTTTCGCCCCGTATATCTTGCCCGCAGCAATGCGGCATTCGTAGGCCAAATCGGCCACCTTTTTGAGTCCGGCCGACACCTCAATCTTGGGCCTCAGAAGGTCAGTAAAGCCCTCATGGATCGAGATATAATTTCGGCCCCCGGCCAAACCATTCATGCAGAACGCGCCGCGATGGTGCGTTGCAATCCGATGGTCGGCCGCTTCGGCCTCGGCAAGGATGGTTTGATATTCGCAAGTGTCGCGGTGTGGGCATCCGGGGCAGATCGCACCCGATGCACTCAATCCGTGATCCATCGCCCTCGCGGCTTCCGAGTAATTGTCACAGGTTTTGCTGGTCAACGCCGGATACGCCACGGCCGCCATGCCCGACCTTTGGTATTCACCTTCCGTTGCGGCACATTGTTTATGTGTCGCCTGAAGTGTCAGCGAATGTCCGGCCTTTTGACAGGCCGCCGCGTCGGCATAACTTTTTCCGCTTCCGGTCGGCGAAGTGTCGAGATAAATTCCCGGATTCCCGACGGAGTCCAGTCGTTGCATGGCGATTTTATGGCGGTAATTTTCGAGTGTTCGGGTCGTTCGCGGGGCCAATGTTGCATCGATCAAATCATGCAAGGCGGCGGGGCCGTGGGCTAGAATGAAGTCGTCAATTCCGACTTTTTCGGGGACGCCATCGGCGTCGTGTGAGCCGACCGGCAGGTGCATAATGTGGACGTCGGCGCCGTGCTCCGCTAGAACGCGGGCGAGTTCGGCGAGGCCGTGCTCGACACCTGAATTTCGCCTCGGGTCGGTGTCAAATATCAAAACAACGGCCTGGCCGCTCCAATCGATCGCTGCCAGATCGTCGACCAATTTTCGGGGTTTGGTCTTGTCCTCACGCTTTTTTTGCCAACCCCATGGGCCGGTTAGGCCGATGGTGGGAATACCCGCCTGGGCGGCAGCCAACGACTTTTTTTGCCCCTCCGTAATTAGCAAGTAGCTCGATGGCAAATCTGCTTCGGACAACGCCGCGTGCGTGAAATATGGCCTCGAAGGCACGCCCGCTGGGTGCTCGTATTTGTTTACCTTGTCGCCCAGCGTTCGCGGCGTCGTCGGCTTCAGCATGGCGAAGTTGCCGAGTTTTCCGCCCAGTTCGAGATACGGAAAAACGAGACATTCACCTAGGCAATCGGCCGACCGACTCCAATTTAGCAGTTTGGCATTTTTTCGCGGATCATCCTCAGAATAAATACCGGCGGAGGCGATAGTCTCATCGCCAAGCCTGGAACTTTTCAAATCCGCCATGTGATTGGCGGATATTTTCATTGCGAATCGCCAGCCTCGGTGTAGAAGTTGTGCTGGTTGTTCGGGCAATTTTCTCTGAGGAGGACCAAGCACCGCAGGACACTTTTACCGCCTGTCCCGAAGCTTTCCTCTTCATGTCCGCAAATGGGGCATGTCGCACAAACGCCATCGACAAGATAGCCGTTGTCATTTTCGATCTCGACGGCGTCAATTTCACATCGTACTTTTGTCATCGAACCACCCTCCCCAAAAATGACATTTTCGGGAGAAGCGGCAGTTGCATCAGCCGTTCTATTAAATTAGAATGCATCGTATTCAATCTTTTTTTGAAGCCGTGCGGGTCGCATCCCGTGCGGCTTTTTTTGTTGGTGTTGGGGAAGGCGCCAGCTTCGGCGCCGACGGGTGCGGGGAAATCAAATACCGGCGGCGTCAAGCTCTTTTTCTGCTCGTTTGATCGCGGCGGCGCGTTGTTTAGAAGTGCGGCTCGGGGCCGGTCGGCCATCGGCGGCGGCGGTCGTGGCCTCAACGAACCGTTGGAGCGCCTCACGCGACGTGAACCGGATGCCGCCGATCAAAACGGTCTCCAATTTCTGGCCGCGAACGCCGCAATTTATCCACCGCCAGAGGGTGGCCACGCTCGGCCGGCCGGGAAGCTCTCGCACCGCCTGAGAAATTTTGAGCATGTGCTCTTGGTAAATTTCAATCACAACTTTGACTCCAGGTAGAGAAATGACACTCGATACCTAAAATCTACCTGTGTTGTAACGGTTTATTGAAGGCCAAGATTGGCCTTAGTTAAACCATCTATTTTTGTAGGGTGAAACCTACTTTTGGCCGAGAAGCGGCCTAGACTCGCCAGAGGCGGTTGCGTGGAATCCTGCTTCCTGCGCCCGGTTGCGAGTCGATCAAGTTGATAATTTCCGGTGCTTGCCGCTCAACTTCGCGAGTACGTACTCCGTAGTCGGTCATGACGACCGGTTCGCCGTCGGCGTCAATCATCGCGACGATAAAATCGGCCAACCGATCCTTCACGGCGGCGCTCCCGATCAGTCCGTACGGTGCGCCGTCAATGGCAACCACGCCGGCGTTGGCATCAACAGAAACGCGGCAGGCCGCCGGTTCTACTTCCGGCTGCGTCGCCGTCGCGACGAATGCAACAACACGCTCCACTAATTCCCTCAATGCCTCTGGATCGCACTCTTTAATGGCGTTTCGGATCAGGTCATCGCCGGCGCCAACTTGCACCGCAACGGCTCGCCAGTCGCGCTCGGATCGCAAACCAGGAAGGCCGGTAGCCTGCTCCCATTCTTGGTGCCCCAGTTCCAGAGTCCAGTTCCAGAGTCCAGTTCCAGAGTCCAGTTCCAGAGTCCAGTTCCAGAGTTTTACCTACCTTCGGATCATTGCTACGTGTCGCGACCGCCCGCCACACATCAAAAAACGCCGGCAACGTCCGGGAATAGATACGAACCGACGCATATACCATGTTGATACTGTCCTCCGTCAATCGTGCATTGTACTGGTCCCCCCCGCAGTGCTCCACCAACGCGGCGGCGTTAGTTTCGAGAATCGGCAGGGGGAACCTTGCTCGGCAAAACTGGTGGCCGCCGAACAATTGCTGGCGGATACTCTCCATTATTTCCTTGGCGTTGCGGTCCTGTTTTTTCTGCTCTTCTGCTGAAATGTTTTTACTCATAACTCACCTACTCCTTGAAAGATCGGGCCGACCGACCGCCGCTCCCGCGCAGGTGATTGCAGGAACGACGGCCAGTCGAAGCGGGAGCTACCCGCAACCTGAAAATGAAATTCCTTAACCGATTTCCTTCATAATCGCGGCCGCTTTTTCTAAGTCGCGTTCGGCGTAAATCTGTGTAACATCGGCCTTGGCGTGACCGAGAATAACCTGCGCCGCCTCCAGGCCGAATTGCTTGCGTATCTCCGTTCCGGCGGAATGCCGCAGGCGGTTGGGCGACCATCGGTCGACGCCTGCTTTGTCACAAGCCCGATGGATGGCGCGGCGGTATCTGTTGGCGTCGTACTGCTCGCCCGGTGTTGTCTTCGGCCGGCGTTTCTTATTCGAGCCTGGGCGGTTGCCTTGGTGTTGTGGTGTTTTGCGTTTCAGCCCGGCGGCTTCTCGCCGTTGCTTCTCAGCTTCGGCGGGTGAGAAGCAGTAATCCTCTTTGGCTCGAAGCAAGTACGGCCGCAAGATCTCTTGCCCCTTCGGGCCGATGGCAATAGTGCGAACCCGGCCGTGGTGTTCCGTCTTGTGGTGCTGGGGGCGGTAGATCCAAACATCGGCCGACGTATCAACATCGCATGGCCGCAAATTGTAAATGTCTTGGGGCCGTGAACCAGTGAGGCGTTGCAGGCGGACCATATCGCACACTGTTTGCGAGAGATGGTGCAAGGTTGCTTGCACGTCATCGTCGGCGATGGGTTGAATCGGGGCCGTTTCGCGGGCCTCCGACCGGCCCTGTTTCAAGCCGGAAACGGCCATCAATCCGTGGTATATTTCGGGGCGAATCAATTCGTTTTCAGCCGCCCACCGGAAACACCGACGAATACGACCGACCATTTTGTTGATGCTGGAGCGACCACGCCCGCTCTCGATCATCCGTTGGCGAACTACCTTGAGTGCAAGCGGCCCAAATTCGTCGGCGTTCTTGCGGCCATATAATTCGCGGACAACCTTCAGAGCGTCCACAATAAGGCTATACTCAGATGTATGTTTTCCATCGCGGCGATAGTACCCCTCGGCGAATTTGCGGTAAGCATTGAGGACCTCGGCAACCGTGGTTTCGGTTTCGGCAGTCCGTAAACGGCGGCCGTTGGCAATCCACTCGGCAATCAGCCGATCATAGTCGACCTTAGAAGCCTTGGAATTCCACAACCCAAGATAGAAGTCTTTGCCGTCCAGAGTGACAACCGCTCGACCGGTAGATTTGTGGCGGCGGTAGGACGGAATGCGTGAATAATGTGGTCTCGGCATAGTGCAAACCTTTCAAAATCACCAAATCCGGTAGTCTACCGGATTTCAGGGAAGTTTCGGGCCGCACTTCCGACCATCGGAAGGTAACGTAAGTTGTTGTTTCGGCAGTACTTACGAAGAGTGGAGGATAACGGGCTCGAACCGATGACCTTCTGGCTGCCAGCCAGACGCTCTCCCAACTGAGCTAATCCCCCGAATTGATAAGATCGCGCGACGTCATTTGACGACGCAACGCCTTGTTGAAATCGCACGGTACCAATCGGGCGGAAAATTGTCAAGGACGCCCAATGTACGTTTTGACAGCCCAACGTACGGTTTTGTTCGCTATTCGGGCGGTATTTTCTCGAAGAACGCGTCAAAATATCCGCGAGTGAAAAGCGAGCGAAATTATCGGGCCTCACTTGTCGGCTGGCGGATGGGCCAGCAAATGTTGTTGCGGTTTGGGGATGCGGTCGTAGAGCAGGTCGCCGCCGATGAGCCGCATCAGAGGACGCGGCTTGCCTTTTTCGGGCCGGCCGAAGCGGTAATCGCTTTTGGGTGGCGGGAACGCCGGAACCTCTTGGCGGGTTTTCTCGAACATGCTCAACAAGCGTTTGACCACTTGAGGATGCTTCGCGGCAATATTACGTTGCTCGCCAGGATCGGCTTCCAGGTCGAACAGCATCATGGCGGCGGGCGGGTCGCCGCTGGTGAGTCCAGGGTGTTGCGTGGGGTTGGCTTGTTCGTAGGGCGCCAGCATGATGACGCCGTCCGGTCGGCGGGGATCGACCCAACGCAACTGTTGTTCATGCGAAAGGTTGCTGAACAGCGGCCGGCCGGGGTTGCGCACGTGAAGTTTCCATTTGCCGGAGCGAATCGTGGCCAGATTGGGGCCCTGCATGCCGTAAATCGCTTCGTGCGGCGAAGGGGTGGATGCGTCTTGCAGCATCGGCAAGATATCACGGCCATCGATTTTTCGATTCTTCGGCAGCGGCGTGTTCGTGAGCCGGCAGACGGTCGGCAGAATGTCGATCGTTCCCGCGATGCCCTGATTCACCACGCCGGCGGGAATCACGCCCGGCATGCGCGCGATGACCGGCACTCGCAAGCCGCCCTCCCAGGTTCTGGCTTTCATGCCGCGCAGTCCGCCGGTGGAGCCGCCGAACCAAGGCCCGTTATCGGAGGTGAAAATGACGAGGGTTTTTTTGTCCAACCCCAAGGTGCGCACTTTTTCGAGCACTTCGCCGATGGCGGCGTCTAGCTCCGCGATCACATCGGCGTACAGGTTAGCGCGTGTTTCAGGCGTGTAGAAATTGTCGGAGGCCGCCAGCGGTTTGTGCGGCATGGCGTGTGGCAGGTAGATGAAAAAAGGTTCGTCTTGATGGGCTTCGATGAAACGCAGGGCGAAGTCGGTGTAACGCCGCGTGAGCGAGGCCTGCACCACCGGATACTCCACCACCTTCTCGTTGTGAATGAGTTGGATGGGGTACATGTCGTTGGAGTACAGAATGCCGAAGTATTCGTCGAAACCTTGCGTGCGGGGCAGCCATTGAGGCCGATGGCCCAGGTGCCATTTTCCGTAAGCGGCGGTGGCGTATCCGGCCGATTTCAAAACTTCCGCCAGCGTGACCTCCGACCGGGGCAAACCGAAGTTCGACTGCCCGGAGTCGGGCGCGGGGTTCCGCACCAGGGTGTGGCGAAACGGATAGCGGCCGGTAAGAATCGTGGCCCGCGAAGGCGCGCAGTAGGGAGTGGGCACATAAAAGTTCGTCAGCCGGGCGCCTTCGGCGGCCATCCGATCAAGGTGAGGCGTTTGAAAGGGGCAGTCGTCGTTGAAAGCGCCCACGTCGCCGTAGCCCAGGTCGTCGGCGAAAATCAAAATGATATTGGGTGGCCGGCTCTCCGCGTTGGCGGACGTGGCAAAAGGCAATACCGCGGCGATTTGTAATACCGTTAGTACCGCGATCTGGAATGCTTTCGCCAACCAACTCAAATACGCGAGTCGTTTGTTCGGGCGGCGGATCATGGCGCGTTCTCCAGGTGTGAACGAATTCAGGCAGCTTTCGCGGCAACCTAAAGCGGTATAGCCTAAGCGAGAATGGGTCCGATGTCTAAGCGACCGTGGGCCCGATTGAAACGCGGCCGGGAATTTTCTCGGTAAAAAACTGGAAAGCCCTCGCCGGAAATGTCACACTATCGCCTAGCGGCAAACGCCGAACCAGCCCCTTTCCGACTCGAGGATTGTCAGAAATGAGAACCGTATCACGCGTGTTTGGTTATGGCTTATTGTTCGCATGTTTGGCGACGTTGCCAGTTACAGCCTCGCCAGTTGCGGCGCTCCAGGTTTCAGCGGCCGAAAGCGGCGGTGTTGCAGGCGCCGAAAGCGGCGGTGTTGCAGGCGCCGAAAGCGGCGGTGTTGCAGGCGCCGAAAGCGGCGGTGTTGCCCACGATTTGAAAAAGCTGGGCGTCGAGCGCGGCATCGTGGTGCTGCTTGATGTTCCAGTTGGGGGCGCCGAACGCGTGGTGGCATTAGCCCAAGCCGGCAAGTTGACGATTTACTTCCAATCGGCCGATGTGAAACAAGTGGCGGCAGTGCGAGAAGCAGCCGATGCCGCCGGTTTGCTCGGCGTGAAAATTTTCGCCGACGCCGCGCCGCTTTCCGCTCTCCGATTGGCCGACAATATCGCCGATGGCGCGCTGGTCGGACCAACCGCCGAAAAGACCGCCTCGGCCGATGAAATCCTCCGCGTGTTGCGGCCGCGAGCCGTCGCCCAACTAGGCGACAAGCAACTGCTCAAGCCCGTTCCCGCCGGCATCGATGAATGGACGCACCCTTATCATGGCCCCGATAACAATCCGCAATCGAACGACCAACTGGTGCGAGGCTCGTTTCAAACACAGTTTTTGGCCGACCCTAAATTCAGCCCGATGCCCGAGCAATCGGTGATCGCGGGCGGACGCATCTTCAAGGCGATGGGGCATATCGCTCATAAGTCGAACCAGAACCCGATGCTCAATACGCTGCTGGGCATCAACGCCTATAACGGCACGATTTTGTGGAAGCGACCGCTGCCGGCGGGCTTCATGATTCATCGCAACACGATGATCGCGACCGACGACGCCCTGTACCTCGGCGACGATGAAAGTTGCAAGGTGATCGACGCCGCCAGCGGCGAAGTACGCGATCAAATCACGATTCCCAAGGAACTCACCGACGGCCCCGTGTGGAAATGGATGGCCATGAAAAACGGCGTGCTTTACGGTTTGGTGGGCAACCCAGAAATCAAGGTGGATACAAAAAAATCGGCCCGTCGCGGACTGGGCCACTGGCCGTGGGCCATGTGGAAAGGCCACGACTATGGCGACCCTCGCACGGCGTTCGGCTTCGGCCGCACCATGGTCGCGATTGATGTGAAAACCAAGAAAGTGCTCTGGCATTTTCGCGATAAGGAGTATCTTGACGCGCGCGGCGTGTGCATGTTTGGCGACCGCATTTATTGCTATAGCCCCGAGCGATATTTGCTCTGCCTCGACGCCAACGACGGCTTAATCCTCTGGAAAAATAACGACAAAGATCTCATGGCCGCGATCAGCCCCAGCGGCAAGGCCCAGCATTACGTGACCGGCTACGCCACGACCTGCTACATCAAATGCGATGCCGACTATCTCTTCTTTGCCGGTCCTCAGCGGCCGCGTTTGGCGGTGGCTTCGGCCGAGGATGGCAAACTGGCCTGGACCTTCCCCGTGGGCAACCTGCAACTGGTGTTGCGCAAAGACGCCATCTACGCCGCCGGCCCTCAACGCTCGACTGGCATGAAGTTGGACTACAAAACGGGGAAGGTGTTGGCGAGTTTTCCGGCGCGGCGGGCTTGTACGCGGGCCACGGGTTGCGCCGACAGCATTTTTTATCGGGCCAGCGGCGGCACGGTGCGCGTGGTGACGGAAACCAATACCGCGCAGCACATCGCGCCGATGCGTCCTCCCTGCCAAGACGGCGTGTTGATTTCCAACGGCTGTCTTTATTGGGGGCCCTGGATGTGCGGCTGTCAGCTTTCGTTGTACGGCAATATCGCGTTGAGTCCCGTGGGCGAGTCGCGGCGGAGCGAGCTAGCGCGCGCCGGCGCGCGATTGACGCCAGCCAAAAACGCCAGCGCGGTGCAACCGTTGGCGGTGCGTGAAAACGATTGGCCGAACTATCGGGGCGGCAACCAGCGAGACGACCTCACCGGCGGCGCGCTGCCGGGCGAAGTCAAACTCGCCTGGACCGCCAAGGTTTCCAACGGCGAATTGCCGACGGCGCCGGTGGCGGCCGGCGGCTTGGTGTTCGTGGCCGATCGCGCCGGCGTGGTGCGCGCGTTCGACGTCCAAGGCGAGGAAGTTTGGAAGGCCTACACTTCGGGGCCGATTTATTTTCCGCCAACCATCGCGCAAGATCGTCTGTATGTCGGCTCGGCCGATGGCCGGGTGTATGCCATGGAAGCGGCCACGGGGCGGCTGTTGTGGTCGTTCCGGGTGGCGCCGGTCGACCGTTGGGTTCCGGTGTTTGGCAAGTTGATTTCAACGTGGCCGGTGGCCGGCGGCGTGGTGGTCGAAAACGGCACGGTGTACGCGGCGGCGGGAAT
This sequence comes from Planctomycetota bacterium, assembly GCA_024276655.1. Lineage (GTDB taxonomy): Bacteria > Planctomycetota > Planctomycetia > Pirellulales > Pirellulaceae > SZUA-33. The sequence continues at coordinate 16,170 of JAJRWU010000126.1, read as the reverse complement.
CTCTCATTTCGACGGGACGTACGTCGTCGCACTCGACGCGCTGAGTGGCGAACTGCAAGCGGAGAACAGCACTTCGGGCGTGCTCTCGGAGGAAGTTCAGGGCGGCATCAGCATGCAGGGAAACTTGGCGATTGTTGACGGCGAACTGCGTTTCCTGGCGGGCGGCGTTTATGAAACCGCTCGTTATGATCTCAAAACGTTGAAGTGTTTGAACGAACCGAAAGCCGTTGTGAACGCGCAGTTCCGCACGGCCTTTTACCCGTTCTATCCGGCTTACGGCAAGTACGTTTCGCTGGAGCATACGTTGGCCGACGGCTCCACGCTCTGCCACGACGCCAGTTATGAAGGCAGTGTTTTCAATAACCTAGCGTTGGAATCGCCGTTGCCGGCGGGGGCTTCGCGGCCGCGCAAGGAAGCCTCGCGTTGGGTGCAAGGGCGCGGCCGTCGGCAGAAACCGAAAATCGAATGGAGAGATAAAAAAGACCGCCGGTTCACAAGCTTCATCGTTTCGGAAACGCAACTCTTGGCCACCGGGCATGTCGACCAATCGCCCGACGACGCCTTCCTGGCGGCCATCAATATCAAAGACGGCTCGCAGGCGTGGCGCATTCCCATTCCCGCCGACGCCGTCAAGGGCGGGGCGGCAATCGATCACGACGGCCGCATTTATGTGTCGCTCGAAAACGGGCGGTTACTTTGCTTTAGTCCAGCGAAATAAGCAACGGCCGCCGTCGAAAACACGCCGCCCGGGTCTGTCTGGTGCGTTATACTGCGCACAGCTAGCCTTGGCTCGTTTAACGGCAAGCCGAAGGCGACTGCGTTTCTCAGTCTTGCCTAAACGGTTTGGCTCAAAACGCAGTCGCCTTCGGCTTGCCGTTAAACGAAAAGGCGCCATTTTCAACCGCGCGCAGTATATAGCGTCTTGTGTGTATGGCCCCGTCTCGTAAAAAAGGCGCCTCGCGGCTATAATACGGCCATGCCAACCGCCGTGCGGACCGCTCCGCCCGATCATCAGGCGCCGGAAAATAGTCCGGGCGCCTTCTCTAGCGTCGATGTGGATGAAGAACCTGTCCGGCGGAATTTCGCCGTGATGGCGCTCATTCAGATCGTGATGCGCACGGGCTGGATATTCAAAACCGAAAGCGTGATCATGCCGGCGGTGCTCGACACGCTGGGCGGCGCCGGTTGGCTGCGGGGCTTCCTGCCCACGCTGAACCGCATCGGCAACAGTATTCCACCGCTGTTGCTGACACGGCGCGTCAAACTCCTGCCTCATAAAAAGCGAGCCTTGGCTTTGGCCAGCCTCGGCATGGCCGCCGCTTTTTTACTGTTGGCCTCCATGTGGCTGTTGCCTCCGCCCGCCAACGCAGCGGCCGAACAAGCACGCCGATTTTGGATGCCCCTGGCGTTTCTGGTGTTATACAGTCTGTTCTTCGCCGCCACCGGCGTGCAGCAAATTGTTTTCCAGACCTTGCAAGGCAAACTGGTGCGGATAACCAGCCGCGGGCGTTTGTTGCTCGTGACCAATGTCGTGGGCTGCACGACCGCGATTGCGGCCGTCTATTTTTTGCTGCCGCTGTGGCTCACCAACGACGCCGCGCAGGTGCAATACATTTTTGGTTTCGCCGGATTTTGCTTTTTGCTGGCGGCGGGCGCCTGTTTGTTGTTGGTCGAACCCGCCGATAATTTTTCGCATCCTCGGGAACGCGTCCGAGATGTATTCGCGGCTTCAGCGAGGGTGCTGCGCACCGACAGTAACTTTCGTCGACTGGCGTGCGCCGGCCTGTTGTTCGGCACAACCTTCATGCTGTTTCCCCACTACCAAGCATTGGGCCGCCAACGGCTCGGCTTGCACATGACCCATTTGATTTTCTGGGTGATCGTGCAGAACCTGGGAACCGGCCTGTTCAGTGTTTTGGCGGGGCCCATTGCCGACCGCGGCGGAAACCGGCGCGTGTTGAAGTGCCTGCTGTTTGGAATCTGCCTGATACCGCTGGTCGCGATTTTACTGGCCCACGCCGGAGCTTGGGGCAAGTCGTGGTTCTTCATTGTTTTCGCCTTGGTCGGCATGACGCCCGTAACCATGCGAACTTTCAGCAACTACACGCTGGAAATTTCGTCGTCGGAAGATCACACTCGCTATTTGGCCACCTTGAGTTTGTGTTTGGCGGCGCCGGTCATGTTCTCGCCGCTGGTCGGCATGTTGGTCGATGTGACCAGCTTTGAAGCCGTTTTTCTGGGAGTCGCCCTGCTCAATGCGGCGGCTTGGTGTTTGTCGTTCGGACTCCAGGAGCCTCGCCACAATACGCCGACCCCGCCAGACCTCGCCGCCGACGCCGTGCTCGCGCCCAACGCCGAAGATGCAGTTTGACATCAGCTTTGCAGCCGACACAATGGGCGGGTTCGCGGAGGATTCACTCTCCTGTGCGACGAACCGGCTTCGGTTGCAGGGTTCGTAGGGCGTTGAGAAACGCCATCGCGCGGCCGGTCACTTTTTCGTCGTGGGGATCGCCAAACCGCTGGTTGATTTGACCATGCGTGCGGTCACTGGCGTCGACGACGTCTGCGCATGTTCCAGCTTTTCTTAGCGCTGCGGCAAAGGCGTTTGCCGAGACGGCGCGCCGCGGGTTCACCCTGGCGGTCATCCCGCTGGAGTAGCAGATCAGAAAGGGCGGGATCTTGTTGTCGGCGGCAATGTGGCGGATCGGCGAGGCGTCGCGTTGCTGCTCTTCGTCTTTGCCGAAAACGGTCGCGTAGAGCGATGAATTTGAAGTCGCCTTCACCCGTTCAGAAACGTCGTACGCCTGGGTGTCGAGCGCAACGACGCCTTTGAGCATCGCCAACGACTTGCCTGCTTTCCGGAGACGCCGCCCATCTGTTGCAACTAGCGCCGCGAGGTGGCAGCCCGCGGAATGCCCCATCAGAAAGATCGCCGCCGGGTCGCCGCCTTGCTCCGCAATGTGATCATGCACCCAGGCCAGCGCCAAGGCGACATCTTCAACGTTTTTCGGATGTGCTCCCTCGGGAAGCAGACGGTAGTTGATGCTCACCAGGATCCAGCCCGCGCCGATGAAGTGCTTCGCCTTTAGTCGAACGACCGATTTATCTCCTTTTGTCCAGCCGCCGCCATGTATGTAAACCATAACCGGCGCGTGTTTCACATTTTGGGCGGCGTACACATCGAGCTGCTGCGCGGGGTGTTCGCCGTAGGGCACGTCGCGCTGGCGGAGCAGGTCGGTGTTTGCTGTGTCGGGCGACGACGCACTCGCTCGTTCCCCCAGAGCTTCTGCAAGCGTCACGAGGCCATCACTGTTGCGATCAAGGCGTTGAAAAAGTTTCGGGCGGGGTAGTTCGGCCGGCGTCAGCTTGCCATCGTTGTTGTCGTCGAACCGGCGAAAACGGTCGCGAATCTTGAGCGTGTTTTGAGCGGGCGCGTCTTGGGCGACTATCTCGGTGCTCGAAACGATGAGCAGGAGAACGAAACATGCGAATGCGGCTCTCATCCGACAAATTTCCTCCATTGTTCTCTCCGATATTTCACTCAAAACCACGCCTCTCATGCTCATACGCCGCGAAAATTTTCCCGTGGATATTTTAACACCGACGACTGCCAAAAGTTTCGTTCGGTTCGCGCCGATGCGATGTTCTCGCACACGGTTGTATCAATCTTTGCCGTCGGGGATTAAAGTATTATGCTGTTGAGTTTGTTGGGCTCGCCGCTTTTAGGTGAACGGCGGAAAATAACTTACCCGCACGCAGCGGGAGTCAGTGAGTTTTTTTGGGTTCCCGCCCGAGCGGGAATGACCGTTTGCTGATTCACTCGCTTGCGCTTCGTGCTTGTATTAGGTAAATTTTCATCTGCCGCTCGCCTAGGTGAACGGCGGAAAATAAATCCCCCTTTGCCAAGGGGGAGAACCCCGACCAAAGGCTTTGTTGTCGAACCAACCCTGTTCCTTGAGAGATTGTTATGACTCCGCTGCAATTGATGCTAGCCGAGATTTGGCACCGGAAGGCGAATTTTGTTCTCAGCATTTTGGCGGTGGTTGTGGCCACGACGCTGTTCGTGGCGAGCCCAACCATTATGCGCGGCTATGGTTATGAGTCGGACCAACGCTTGGCGGCCATGCACCGGGAAACCGCTACGAAGTTGGAACAAATGCAGGAAGAGTCGGCCGCCGATATCGGCAACATGGAAAAACGCACCCGGCGCATCATGCGCGACCTGGGTTTCAATTTGCGAATCGTGCATCGGAATACCGACATGGCTCAGTTCCACGCGAATTTTGTCGCCTTCGATATGCCCGAGGAATATTTGCAATTGCTGGCCAACGCTCCGGAAATCACCAAGATCGTGCACCTCGTGGCGACGGTCAAACAGATGATCGAAATCGACGGCTCGCCCCGGTTGGTGATTGGCTACGCGCCGGAAGCGACGCAGTCGCACATCGAGAAAAAGGCGCCGATGGGTTATCAGGTCAAACCGGGTGAGGTGTTTTTAGGATCGGTCGCGGCGGCAGGTTACAAAATCGGAGACAAAATCGACATACTCGGCCAGTCGTTCAAGGTGGCTCGCATTTTGGAAGAGCACGGCTCCCGAGATGAAGACATCGCGATCATGATGGACCTCCGCACGGCCCAAAAACTCCTGGGCAAGGAAGGCCGTCTCTCGGAAATCGTGGCGCTGGGTTGCAAATGCAAAACCGTGGAGCGGATCGAGGAAATCAGGGCGCAGCTGGAAGGCATCCTGCCTGAAGCCCGGGTCATGGAGATCAGCACCCGCGCCATCGCCCGCGACAAGCAGCGGAAGCTTCTTTCGGCTTACCATCAGGAGGCGATGGAAAAATACACCCACGACCGCGAACAGATCGTGCGCGACGAGCAAGAGGGCCGGCAGGGCGTTATTTCGCTGCTGTCGCTGCTCACCGGCGTGATCACTCCGTTGGTCGTGCTGGCGTGCGCGATGTGGATCGGTTTTCTCGCCTGGGCAAACACCCGCGAACGCCGCACCGAAATCGGCTTGCTCCGCGCTTTGGGCAAACGCTCAGCCGCCATAGCGGCAATTTTTCTGGGCAAAGCGGTGCTGTTGGGCGTTGCCGGGGGTGTTTTCGGTTCGCTGCTTGGTATGATTTTGGCACAGTGGGCGGGAATGCGCATGTTTGCGGCCGGCGGCGGGGAATTCTCCCCTTCGGCCACGGTTCTCATCGCTACAATTCTGGGCGCCCCGCTGGTGTCGGCCATGGCAAGCTATCTGCCCACGCTGGCGGCGCTGCGGCAAGACCCGGCCGTTGTGCTGCTCGACAACTGAGAAAATATGGCAACTTCAATCCAGGCGTTATAGCAATGGACGAACTTCTCAAGCAGCGCCTCATGATGGCGATCGTGGCTTTCAATCTGACCATCATCATTTATCAGGTCGGTTTTAACTCCGGCGGTTCCTTCACGATGCTGAAGGTTTTTATCGGCGTCGCGATTGCCGCCGCCGCCGCGGGCGCGGCGTACGTGGCTACGCAAATGACACAACGATAAACAGTAATCGTCGTTACTCGTTATTTCTTTTCTGCAAATACAGCTTAATGGGCACTTCGCCGAAGCTGAGTTGGTCGCGCAGGATGCCTAATAAATAACGCCGATATTGCGGAGAAAACGCCTTGGGGTTGCTGCAAAAGATTACGATCGTGGGCGGCTCCACGCCGGCTTGGGTGGCGTAAAAAATCTTCGGCCGCCGGTTCTTGTAAATCGGCGGCGGATGCCGTTCGACCGCCCGCCGCACAAGCCGATTCAACTCGCCCGTCGTGACACGCTCCTTGGCCTGCTTGTAGAGCATCTGGCAGTGGTTGAGCAACGTTTTCACATTCTTGCCGGTCTGCCCGGTAATAAACGCGATCGGCGTGTGCCACAGCGATTGAAATTCGTCTCGCAGGTAGAGCACCCATTTCTCGGTGGGCATATGGCCGGCCATCAGGTCCCACTTATTGACCACCAACACGCACGGCTTATGGTTCTCGGCAATGTACTGGCAAAGCTGCTTATCGACCCGGCTCACCCGCGATTTGGCGTCGAAGAACATGAGCACCACGTCGGCCCGGCGAATACTGCGTTGGGCGCGGTGCAGGCTGTAAAAATCGACGTTCGTTCGCACACTCTTGCGTTTTCGCAAGCCGGGCGTGTCGATCGCGATAAACACCTTGCCGTCGAGTTAATAGCGAACGTCGACGCTGTCGCGCGTGGTGCCCGCCACCTCGCTGACGATCATCCTTTCGGCCTTGGCCACCGTGTTGACAAACGTGCTCTTGCCCACGTTGCGGCGGCCCACGATCGCGATTTTCAATTCCGGCTCGACCGGCTCCTCCGATTCGGCGTCAGGGTAGATTTCCGGCAACCGCTCGACGATCATTTCGAGAAGTTCGTCGCGGTTTCGGTTCGCGATCGTGCTCACCTTGATCACCTTGCCGCGGCCTAGTTTGTAGAATTCGTCGGCCTGAGAATCGAGCAACGGCCGGTCGGTTTTGTTGGCCACGCAAATAATGGGCGTGCTCAAGTAACGCAACCGCTTCGCGACTTCGTCGTCCAGCCCCATCAAACCGGAGCGGGCGTCGACCACGAATAGAATCAGATCGGCCGATTCAATGGCGAATTCGATTTGGCTGTTGATTTCCTCCGTCAGGCTGTCGTCGTCGATGATGCCGATGCCGCCGGTGTCGATAATTTCAAAAAATCGGTCATCTTCCGACATCAAATACGAAACGCGGTCGCGAGTGACGCCCGGTTTGTCGTCGACAATAGCCACGCGACGGCCCGCCAGCCAGTTGAACAGGCTCGATTTGCCCACGTTAGGACGGCCGACGATCACAACTTTAGGTACGCTCATCAGAACTTTCAGGACGCTACCTTCAAGAATGCCGCACTTTCAAGAATGCTGCAATGAAGGAGCGTTTTGTCGATTTTCAAATAGGGGAATTCTCGCCCACGCTCATCACCTATTACGGATAAAAACGCCTTGGGTTCAGGCCGCGTCGGCATTGCAAACGCGTGTAAATCAGGGCGAATTTACCGCGCCGCCAACTTCGCGGATCGGACCAACTCGATGGCGGGGAGGTCAAAGGGGGCTTTCTGCTGCAGGCGCCATCATAATCCAACCGCCGGTTTTTCGATAGAATGGGCCCCGGAATGGGGCTCCGGCCCAATCGTGAAATGATAGATAAGCCATCGCGCCCCGACTCTGCGGCCCTCTGGGCCTTTGCGGTCTCGGCTCCTCCTCTGCTTCTTTCGTGCTTTTCGTGGTAAAAACTACCTTGAAGAGTTTTTTAAGACGCATCCTCAAGGGCGGCGAGGTAATGAACAATCCGGTGCGGGCGGTGCTGCAACATTTGGAAAGTGCGCGACGAGCGGGGATTGAACAACTTCCCGCCATTCCGCACCTAGAACCGGTAGCGCGCGAACCTGCCGCTCCCGTCTTGCCAACCGTCCCTGCCACGCCAACCGCGCCCGCCACGGTTCGCCGTCCTGATGTTGCCACGTCCCCCACGCCAACGGAGATTCTCCCCATGCCGCTTACCGGCGAACCCGCCGCCGACCTCCAAACTCTCCAGAGCGAAGTGGCCCGCTGTAAACTCTGCACGGAACTATGCACCACGCGAACGCAAACCGTGTTTGGGGTGGGCAGCCCGCGAGCGCGTTTGATTTTCATGGGCGAGGCGCCCGGCGCCGACGAAGACCGCCAAGGCGAGCCGTTCGTGGGCCGCGCCGGCAAGCTGCTCACCAAAATCATTGAGGCCATGACGCTCACCCGCGATGACGTTTACATTCTCAACACGTTGAAGTGCCGACCGCCCAACAACCGCAATCCGGCGCCGGAGGAAGTGGAAAACTGCCGGCCGTTTTTTGAGCGTCAACTCGACATCTTGCAGCCGGAATTCATTTGTTGCCTGGGCGCCATCGCGGCGCAAGGCTTGTTGAACACGACCACCACCATTGGCCGCTTGCGGGGAAAATTCCACGATTACCGGGGTATTCGCGTGTTGGCCACGTACCATCCGGCGTATTTGCTGCGGAACCCCAGCGCCAAGGCGCACGTCTGGGACGACATGCAAATTCTGATGCGAGAATTGGGCATCCCCCTGCCCAAAGATGACTAAGCATCGAGCGGAAAATTAGTGTCGTTGCCATGCTCGCCAGAGCGTGGGATGGTTCACCGCTCACCCACCGTCTGGCGACGATGGCTACACAAATGCGACCGTATTTATCGAGCGGTGCTAAGCATTGCAAAGCGGCGTGAGTACGTGGTGGTCGATCCAACGAATGACGGGCGTGCAAACGGCGTCGCCCAGGCCGAACAACATTTTGTGTACGCCCTCGGAAAGTTTGAATTCGCCGGCGCCTTGTAGGCGGGCGTATTCCAACGGCGACATCCAACGCAGGCGCACGCGGCCTTGCTCAACCGCCACGACAATCTGCCGAGCGCTGCCGCCGCGCGGGGTGCGCAAACAACCGGCCACGCCATCGAACCGCACCTCCATGCGTTGTTCCCCGTGGCGAATGCGGCGGTAGGCCGTGGCGGCCACGCGGACGCCGGCGGCGCGAAGCGATTCCAAACGCGCGGCATGCGCGGGGCTGAGCATCGCCATGTGTTTCTCGTGCAGCGGCGATTCCCACCATTGTTGGGCGTCGTCGAAATCGATTTCAGCCGCTAGGTCATAGTCGCGCCGCACCGGCGCTTGCAATGGCAGCGTGGCCCAACCGGTGGGCAAACAAATATTTTCCATCGCCCGCCGCAACTTGGGAGGACGCAACGAAGTCGATTCTTCGATGGCCCGGCGCCAGCGGTCGTCGAACAGCGGCGCGTTATCGTCGCGATGAATAAGAGCGGGGTGTCGGCGGGCGTCTTGCATGCCGACCACGAACAGCCGCAAGCGGCTTTGGGGCACGAAATCGATGGCATCCACCATGAAGGCGTCCAGCCAATAGCCCAGGTCGGCCAATGTTTCCAAGGCGGCTCGGAAATCGGCGCCGTCGTGTGCGGTGAGAAAACCGGGCACGTTCTCCAGCAGGACCAACTCCGGCTTGCGAGGCCCTAACTGTTTCAGCACTTCGGCGAATCCAAAGAAGGCCGACGACTCCCCGCCGGAAAAACCTTTGCGCCGGCCGGCTAACGACATATCGGTGCAAGGGAACGACGCCGTGGCCAACCGCGGCTGCTGGTGGATCTGGCTGAGAACGGCGTCCGTCTTCCAGACATCTTCCAGGTGGTAGGGATGCTGGTCGCCAAAATGCGCGCGAAACAATTCTTCCTTGCCCGGAGCGATATCGTTGGCGTAGACGCACCGCCAGCCGCTGTCTTGCAAGGCCAACTGCACCAGCCCAATGCCGGCAAAGAATTCGCAGAATGTTTTTTCGGCTCCGCCGTTCATTTTTGTTGCTTCACTCGTTGAAGAATGTAATCACCGATCATTTGGCCGAAGGCCATCAGGCGCCGTTTGTTTGGCCGAAGGCCATGTTCACATCCTGCGCTATAGGCGTGAACATGGCCTTCGGCCAAGATGATCGCGATGGCCCTTTGGCTCCTGGGGCGATGCCCCAGGCTACGGTAAAAATAGGACTTCGGCCATAACCCCGCTCGATTACTCCAGCAGCCATGTTGTCAACGCGCCTGGCGCCGCTTGGGCGTCGCCCGTAAAGAGCGATACGTTGTCGGCGGCATTGGCTGCCCGGTACGCGGCGGCAACCGGCGGGGGAACTTGTTGGCCTTCTCCGGCCAGCCACAACTTGGTCGGCGCGCCGAGCGCCAGCATTCCGGGCAAATCGTCGTACTTGGCGCCTCCCGGCAAAAACTGCGGAGAGTGAATGTCGAGTAGCTTTCCAAAACGGAAGCCGCTAGTGTCCACCGCCAAGCGATCAACCAAGCCCGGCGCCTGCGCGTGAGCCGCCGCTGCAATCGGCGCTGTGTCGCCCCAGCCGACCAAATGAATCGCCTTCGGCGCCTCTTCGTGCGAGCGGACAAATCGGAGCACCGAAAGAACGTCATGCACCCGATGTGCAAACAGCGAGTGGTTGTAGCCAAAGGTGTAGGCGGCCACTTCCCGAGGGTTTTTCACCCGACGTGTTGTTGTGATCGGCTTCCCGTCGGCCAGGAATTCACCCTGGTAGAGCAGGTCGACGCCGACCACGCTACAACCCGCCCGCAGCAAGCGCGCCACTTGAGGGTTCAGCGCGCCGTCGTCTTGGTAAAGCGACGCCTTGCCGGCGGAGTCGAGCCAAATCACGACCTGTCCGTTCCTTTTTTTGGGGTGCAAAAAGGCCAGCGGCAATTCCTCACCGGCAGACACCGTGCGCAATAACGCTACGATTTCCAGGTAGTCGCCACGGTCGGTCTTGCCGGTTCGCTCGTATTCCAGGTCGGTCTGGTTTGGCAGGCCGCGCCCGATCAAGCCGTCCACGCCGCCGCCCACGAACGCCCGATACGCAACCCCTGATTTTTTATCGTTGGGCTGCAATTTCGCCAGATGGTCGCGCGTGTCGTCGGTCAGCCAGCGAAGCAGTTTTCTTTCAAAAGCAGCGCCGCCTTCCGGCTGGGGATGTTCGCTGTTCCAAACGGTCATTTCCTGTCGCGTGAGGCGTTTGAAGCCTTCCTCGACGATCGGCTCCGGCAAGCCCAACTGCAAATGTTTGTTGAACCACGCGTACATTCTCGCCCGGCTGACATAATTGTAGTTGTGGCCGAAATAGGTCAGCGACGCCAAGCTGACGTTATCGGCGACGCCCAACATTTTGAAAAGTTGTTGCAATTCAGGATAACCTTTCGTCGCCAACTCCTTGGTCCAATCGTTGGCGGAGGTCAGCCCCAGCGGTTTGGGGGCGAACAACGCAGCTATTTCGACGTTGCCGGTGTCTATCCGCAACAGCGAACAGTTTTCACAAGGGCACCCGCCCTGCATGGCGGTTGATGTCATGACCGCCGGCATCGAAACCGCGACCCGCGGATCGACCGCCGAAACCAACAGCGTTTGCGTGCCGCCTCCGCTGGCGCCTGTAACGGCCAAACGAGCAGGGTCGACGTCGGGCAGCGATTCCAGAAAATCGAGCGCGCGAATCGAATTATACGTCTGCAAACCCATGACCGACTGCAAATGCGTTTCGGCCTGCGTGCTGAACAGCCCCCAGTTTTCCAATTGGTTCATTTCAGGGCGCTGCTTGGCGAAGCGGTGCCCGATTTGCAAGGAGATTTGCTGGTTGTCGGCGTAGCCGATCATGTCGTAATGAAACACGACGCAGCCCATGCGGGCCAATTGCACGCAACGCGACTGCAGAGGGCTGCGACCGCCGTCTTCAAAACGCTCGGCGCCCTGCGTGATAGCCAATCGTGTCGCTTTTTCGCCGGCGTCGGTAAATCGCCCTTCATTCCAATGGCCGTGCGGACAGAGAACGCCAGGACGCGGCCCCGTTTTTCCCACCGGACGATACAGACTGCCCGTGACATAAAACCCGGGAAGGCTCTCAAAATACGCGCGCTCGACCGTGTAATCGGCACGGCTGATTTTTCCATGCACCACCGCATGGAGCGGCGTTTTTTGCGGCATCGGCCAGAGCCCCAAGGCGACCAGCATCCGGCGGCGAACCAATTCGGAACGCTGCTCCCAAGCCGCTGCCGTTTTCGGCGGCGTGAAAGGAAAGTAGCCGTTCAGATCTTTGAGCGGCTGCAAACGCCGGTCGTGCGGGACTTTTCCCTCCGGCAAGGCGCGCGGGCCAGCGGCCAAAACCGGCGCCGCCAGCAATACCGCGAACAACGCCGCCAGAGCCAGCAACGCCAAGGTTGTGGGAAAGACTCGTTGACGAAAAACCGCCCGCATCGCATCGCTACGCATTATAAATCTCACGTAAAAAAAACCTTAAACGCCAATCACGCCGACCACTCCGCATTGTTACCTGCTCAGTGTAAGCCACGCATCGCCCGAACGCCAACAATGGGCTCTGATCGCCGCCTTGAGAGTTGGTAGACGAAACCATTATGTTGCCATGTCGCCTTTCTTGGGACGAAAAGCGATGCGCAATGCCGACGTCGGGGTGGCGGCGCCGGTGTCTGGCAAGAGGAATTGACTCAATGAGGCGGCAATCGTTGACCAAGTAGCCCCGCACGTCCTCAGAATTAAGCACACCACGAATTGGGCGATTTTCATGAGTTGACCTATTCGTGTTATCGGCCTCGATCGACTACATTCACCGCAAGCCCGTCGACCGCAGTTTGTGTCGCCACTTAACTGGTTCGGTTGTCGCCGAGCATCCTGGTATAATGGACTGGGTTGATAATCGGCATATCCATCGAAGGAATACAGGTCATGGTTGGTCTCAAAAGAATCACAAGCGACCCGGCTGTCATGAACGGGCAACCGTGCATCCGCGGCATGCGGCTAACGGTGCGTCGTGTCCTGGAAGCAATCGCGACCTATCCGGATCGGCGCGAACTGCTCGCGGAATACCCGGAACTTGAAGACGAAGATATTCGGCAAGCCTTGGCGTATGCGGCAGCCAACCTCGACGACAAAGTTTTGGAGATTTATGAAGCGTGATAAAGTTCTTGCTCGATCAAGGCCTGCCACGTTCAACGGTTCAGCGTCTTCAAGAAATGGGCATCGAGTCACGGCATGTTGGAAGTCTAGGACTCGCGACTGCCTCGGATGAAATGATCCTCGGCGAAGGCCGGAACCGGGATGCGGTTGTTGTGACGCTCGATTCGGACTTCCATGCCCGGCTTGCGTTATCGAACGCCTCCGCCCCGTCGGTGATACGCATCCGCATTCAAGGCCTGAAGGGTGATGGCGTCGCTCGGATCATCCAACAGGTCATGGCAGGTGTGGAGAGCGACTTGATCGCCGGCGCTGCAGTCACGGTTACGGATCGACGCCTAGCGCTCAAACGTCTGCCTCTGCTTGGCAACGACGCTCTGGAAGCATCGAACGATGGCGCCAACGGCAGCTAAAAGGAATACGCTGTAGCTCGTTCCAATCGTCTTGGCGCCGGCGTTGATCGCGCTTGGCGTGCTCCCTAAAATGCGGCATTTTCAACCGTGAGCGGTAGATTAGGTGAGCGGGTGGTGCATTCTCATCCGCCGCTCGCCTTACGCGCTAACTAAGTTTTTTGGCGAAACGTTTGATCTTCATTCGGGTCCCTTTTTTGAGGACGGTGTTGTCAAAAAAAAGGGGGGGCTCTTGGGGGTCGTCCAACAGGTTCCGTCGTGGGGCTGGAGAAAGCGACTGGAACACCGCTGTTGGCGCCAACAACACCGGCAGCTCCTCCGAATCTCGCTCCTTGCGCGGCTATGAGCGGGTGGCGGCGTTCCAAAAACGCCGGGTGGTTGTGTTCGCCCATCTGTTTGTTAGATTCTGTAGCTGGCGAGGCGCCTCCCTTTGGCTGGTTCCGCGCCCTGGTGGTGAACAAACGAGCGGCGATCCAAGGTGATTCGCCTCTTAATGACAAGAAACACGTTGTCTTCATCTTCTTTGGCTAAAAAAACGAAAAAAGGGAGTCTGTTCGATGTCCATGTATATTGGCGAAGCGTTGGCTGGCGATGGCAATGAAATTGCTCATATTGACTTGTTGATCGGCGATAAGAACGGCCCGGTGGGCGCCGCGTTCGCCAATGCGTTGGCTCGCCAAAGTTCCGGCCACAACAACCTTCTGGCGGTGCTCGAACCGAATTTGGCCGTCAAACCGGCGACCGTCATGATTACCAAAGTGACCATCGAAGGCATGCGCCAAGCCGTGCAAATGTTTGGTCCGGCCCAGTTCGCCGTGGCCAAGGCGGTGGCCGATAGCGTGGGCGACGGCGTGATTCCCGCCGATCAGGCCGAAGATTTGGTCATCGTCTGCGGCGTGTTTATCCACCCCGCGGCCGAAGACGACAAAAAAATCTACGAATACAATTACCAAGCCACCAAAGACGCTATTTGCGCCGCCATGAACAACAAGCCGTCAGTCCAGGACATGTTGGACGGCAAAGACGCTTCGTCGCACCCGTTCAAGGGTTTCGACGCCTAAGCGGCGCGCGAGAAAATATTGTCGTACCAGTAAATCGGACACGTGCGAGAAGCCCGGCTTTTTCAAAAAGCCGGGCTTCTTTTTAGGGTGCGTCGCTCGATCTCTTATGGCGACACAAAATGACTCGTCATTCCTGAACAGGTAAGAGTTTCAATCTGGCGCATGCGCATCATTCGCTGCCTTCGCCGTCGGTCAGAATTTTTATGCGGTCCGCCCCATCGACTCGCTTCAACGTGTCGAACCGCTTCTGTTTCATCCGATAGTTCAACCCCACGGCAATCCAGACCCGACCGCGCGAGTCGATCTTGATCGCGGTCGGGTTGTTGACCCTCGGTTCGCTTGCCCACAGCGAAACTTTCAGGCCGTCGGCCGCCTACAGCGACTTCGGCTGCTTCTATTTCTACGTAAACAGGTCATGCACAACTCTTCCGTGGACGTCGGTTAGTCGGAAATCGCGGCCCTGATGCCGGTGGGTCAGTCGTAGATGGTTGATGCCCAGCAGGTGCAGGCAGGTCGCGTGAAAATCATGGACGTGGACCTCGTTATCAACGACGGCGAATCCAAAGTCGTCGGTCGTCCCGTACGTGAAGCCGCGTTTGATTCCACCGCCGGCCATCCAGATGCTGAAGCACTCTTTGTGATGATCTCGACCGGGCGGTGTCTTCGCCCCCGTTCCGGCATTGTTTTCCTGGACCATCGGCGTGCGACCGAATTCGCCGCCCCAGATCACGAGCGTTTCATCCAGCTGCCCGCGTTGCTTCAGATCCTGAATGAGCGCCGCACAGCCGCGATCAACCTTGCGACATGATCTGGGCAGACCCTTGTAGATATCGGAGTGGTGGTCCCAGCCCTTGGCAAACACTTGCACAAATCGAACGCCCTGCTCGATCAGTCGGCGGGCGAGCAGGCAGTTGCGATTAAAATCGCCGCCTTGCACGTTGCCGTCCGCCCCCGCAAGGCCATACAACTCGAGAATGTGCCGCGGTTCAGAAGCCAGATCGACCAATTCAGGAACCGCCGTTTGCATGCGATAGGCGAGTTCGTACTGGGCAATTCGCGTCGTGATTTCTGGATCGTGGTATCGCTGGAAGGCCTGGTTGTTGAGACGATTCACGGCGCTGACGATGTCGCCTCGTTCTTCGTGTGAGACTCGCTTCGGGTTTTCCAGGAAGAAGATCGGGTTTTTGCCGCGACGGAACTCGACGCCCTGATATCGTGACGACAGAAACCCGCTGCTCCACACCGACGGACCCGCAATCGGTGCTCCGTCCTTCAACACGACGTAAGCTGGCAGGTTCTCGTTTTCTGTTCCGAGTCCAAAAATGGTCCAGGCTCCAAGCGTCGGTCGCCCCATGCGTCCGTGGCCCGTGTGCATGAATAATTCGCCGGAGCCATGATTGATTTCGTTGGTCCGCATGCTGCGAATCACCGTCAACTCGTCGGCGACTTTCGCCAGATGAGGAAATAATTCCGACATCACGACGCCGCTCTTCCCTTGCGGAGCGAACTTGTAGGGCGACTTGATCGCTCTCGCTTGTGGTGTGATAAACGCGAACTTCTGGCCGCGTGTCAACTCCTCGGGCAGCGGCTGGCCATCCCATTTTTCAAGCGCCGGCTTGGGATCCAGCGTGTCCATCTGAGACGGTCCGCCAGTCATGTGGAGGAAGATCACGCTCTTGGCGCGCGGCGGATGGTGAATGATTCGCTGCCGGCTCGCTGAATCGGCTGCGTTCACGTCGCGTTGCAACAGCGAAGCCAACGCAAGCGAGCCGATCCCCAGCGTTCCCTGCCGCAGGATGCTTCGACGATTGATGC
This sequence comes from Planctomycetota bacterium, assembly GCA_024276655.1. Taxonomy (GTDB): domain Bacteria; phylum Planctomycetota; class Planctomycetia; order Pirellulales; family Pirellulaceae; genus SZUA-33. The sequence continues at coordinate 327 of JAJRWU010000126.1, read as the reverse complement.
TTCCGCTACGACTACCGCAGATTACTGATCGTTTTTTTTTCATGACTCTTCTTTCGGCGTAATTTTCGAGAGCCCGTTGTCGCGAAGGCACCCATAAATCTTCCAGGATCGTCTCTAGAAATCGGCCTGGAACAGCTTCACTTTCCGTCGTCCGAAGCCGAAGCCGAAGCCGAAGCCGAAGCCGCAAGAGCTTGTCATTACCCAAGTTTTGGTGCATCAAATCGCACCAACGAGACGCATGCCGTCAAGGAGTGCGTGGAGTCTTTTGTAGCCATGCCAGACGGTTTGCCAACCAGGCTCGCCGTCTCCCTTGCGCGCCAGGAAGCC
>JAJRWU010000125.1 GCA_024276655.1 Planctomycetota bacterium | reverse complement strand
TTGAATCTGCTTGCCCTGGCAGGCGATGGCCAACGTGGTGGAGGCCATCACCGGCCTGCCGTCGATCAATACCGTGCTTGCGCCGCTACTGCCATCTTGGCTGACCGGCTTGGCGCCGGTGAGGTCGAGTTGGTAACGCAAGACTTCCAGCAGCGTGGTGCGAGGCTCGACGCTGACTTGGCGCCTTTGCACATTCACGCTGAGCGTGATCGTTTTGAAACCACTGACCACCTCCTCGCCTTGGTCCGCTTTTTGAGCGGAGGCCGTTTCCGGTTGTGCGACCATTGCCGCGGCGGCCGCCGCGGCGCTGGAGCCGCGTAGAAACGCCCGGCGACTAAACCCCGAAGAACCGTTTCCCGAAGAACCGCCTCCCGTGGAATTGCCTGACTCGTTGGCTGGGTCTCTCATGCGAATCACCCCATTGCTGTCACTGCGAAACTGGTAATGTGAAACTGCTTTGCGAAGTGCCTTCCATGGCGCGACCTCGATTATAGGAAGTTTGACGCTGGAAACAACTAAATGCTTTTATCCCTCCAGGAAAAGGAATCGTAACTACTCAGCGATGATCGCACGACGCTTTTTGCGAGAACCACGAATGGACACAAATTCACACGAATGCATTTCAACGGGCTCTCAGGTTTTCTCCTGGAAACAAGCGACGTCAGCCGTGCCATTACCTGGAGAGCTCGCACAAGAATTCGTGTCTATTCGTGTTCATTCGTGGTTCCATCAGGTGCCGGTCGAAGCTCGTCGCTGAATAGTTACAAGAAATCAAAGGCGCCCGAACCCTGCGGCGTTGCCCGCCGTCACTGCAAAACCTCAAACAACTTGCAGTGTTCGCAACTGATGGTGGGAGGCAGTTCTTTTTCAGCGTCGTCGGTTTGCCCGGCATGGAAATATCGCTCCAGCGCCGCCAGTTGGGAGGCGGAAAACAACCACTCCAACTCGATGCGCATGCCTTCGGCATGCGCCCGCCTCGCTTCTTGCAAGATTTCCCCTTCGCTCCCGTTTTGCAAATGCATGCACTCCCAAAGGGTGAAGCCGGCCGATAATAATCGCCATGTCCAATAATGGCGAGGTTGCGCTGCCGGCGCCGCCCGTGCATTCTTTTGTATGTCGGACGGCGCCGATTTTTCCGCCGCGTTGACGTTCTGTTCATCCATTGCCGCCGGCTGCGGTTGTGGCGCCGCGCCGCCTTGCGGTTGTGGCTCTGTTTTTTGAGGACCGGAAAAACGCTCCAGTAATTCGAAGGGGATTTCCAATTGGGCGTCGACCGGTCGAACGCCGCGCATCACTTCGGCGCCGCGCTCGGTCAGGCGAACCACGGGGCGGTAGCGGTCGATATCGACCTGCTCGATATGCCGGGCGTGAATCAAGGCGTCGAGCAATGCCACGACTTCCGGAAGCCGCCACTCTCTGAGCAGCCCAAACGTGCTGAGCCGATCGAGCTTCCATTTTTTCATCCGGGCGGCCTTGGAGCCGGCCAACATCTGGGCGACCACCTGCTTGCCGAAACGTCCGCTGGCGCGTGCCACGCCACTCAGCGCCACGCGGACCGCATGCACCAATTCCTCGCTCACGTTAACCGTTTGATTGGGCGTCGCCTCTCGAATGCTCCCTTCGCAATTATCACAACAGCCGCAGGCGCCAGAGTTTGGGTCGCCAAAATATTCGGCGATCACTGCTTGGCGGCATTTTGCGGAGCGGGAGAAATTGACGACATTTTCCAGCTTTTGCAGTTCGTGCCGGCGGCGGGTTTCCAAGGCCTGGAAATCGATTTTCAGATTGGAGAAGGGCGTTTCGGGGGTGAGCAGGTGCAGCGCGCGGCCGCGAAACGGCGGGATGTAATCGAAGGCCTTGAGTTTGTTGAGTTTTCGCAAGCCGCGATTGACGCCCTCCTTGGTCATATCGAGTTTGCCGGCCAACTGTTCGGGTTGAAAAAAGACCCGTTCATTCCGGCGCGCGCCGACAAGGTTTTCCGCCGCGCGGAGAATTTGCCGTTGCACCTTGGCTTGCTTCGGCAGGAGGTCGACCAAGGTGGGGAGGTCGCTCTCGATCAACAACGCCGCGACATTCTGTCGTGAGTCGAGCCGCACCAAGGCGCCGTTGGCTTCGAGAATTTTTTCACAGGCGCCGATCGATTCCATGCCGGTGGAAATTCCCAACTGCTCCTTGACGTCTTGCTGCGTGACTTCGATCGGGTCGCAATCAAAACCGCGCAGGAATTCGTAAACCCGGGCAATCGTTTCTCGCGGCGGGTGCGAACTATCGATAAAAAATTCCTGGATGTAGCGGTCGTCTTCTCCGTACAGCATCACGCAGCGCGCCGGCAGGCCGTCGCGCCCGGCGCGGCCCGCTTCTTGGTAATAGGCTTCCAAGGTGCCGGGCGCGTTGTAATGGACCACGAACCGCAGGTCTGATTTGTCGATACCCATGCCGAAGGCGTTCGTGGCCACGATCACTTCGGTTTTTCCCTCCATGAATTTGTCTTGGGCTTGGCGGCGGGCGTCGGGCGGCATGCCGCCGTGGTAAATGCCCACGCTACTCCCGCATTCCTCCGCCACGAATTCACAAACTTCCTCGCAGCGTTTCCGCGTGGCGGCGTAGATGATTCCCGCACCCTCGATTTCCGCCAGCGCGCGTTGCAACATCTTTTTCTTTTGCTGATGCCCGCGCGGCAAATAGGCTTCGAATCGGAGGTTCGGCCGCGTGAAGCCGGTCACGAAAATTTCAGGATCGCGAAGCTGCAAGATTTTCGCCACGTCGTCCCGCACGGTGGGCGTCGCGGTGGCGGTCAGGGCGATGGTTTGAGGACTGCCCAACCGCCGCCGGAATTCGCCCAGCCGAGCATAATCGGGACGAAAGTCGTGGCCCCATTCGCTGGTGCAGTGGGCTTCGTCGACTGCCAGCAGCGTCAAATTGGCGCGTTTCACCGCGTCGACAAAAGCGCCGTGGCGAAAACGCTCGGGCGCCACATACACCAATTCATACGCGCCGTCGGCCATTTTTCGCAGACGCTCCCATTGTTCGTCTTGCGGGAGCGAACTGTTGATGAAGGTTGCCGAAACGCCCACTTCCGAGAGGGCGTCGACTTGGTCTTTCATCAAGGCAATGAGCGGCGAAACGACCAGCGTTAAACCTTCGCGCATGACCGCCGGAAGCTGGTAACAGAGGCTCTTCCCGCCGCCGGTCGGCATGATGCAAAAGCAATCGGCGCCGCCCATTACCGCAGCCACGACATCGCACTGCCCTGGGCGGAAAGCTTCCAGATTGAATCGGGCCAAATAGCTCGAATAATCGGTCGTGGCGGCGGGCATGGCCATCTGCTACTACGGGAAGAACGGCGGGGAAACGAACGGCGGAAAACCATGGCTCGGTTCAGAAGCCCCGCTTTTTCAAAAAGCCGGGATTCTCCGAGCGGAATCGTCTCAGTATACGCATTTCGCCGCCCAGCCCAAACCTCGCCGCCGAAATAGCCGCATGATTGCCTGCCAAAAAAGCCCGGCATTTTCAAAATGCCGGGCTTTTAATCAAGCCGCTCTTTTACTGGCGGATCCTTAACTTTTGGGGAAGAAATCGGTCCAGGCGCCCTCCACGATGCGGCTGCGGCCAATATTCTTGCCGACTTCGGGCCGCAATACTTTCGGAGGGAACATGATGGTTTTGAAGTAGGAGGCGTCGGCCTTTTCGTATTTCTTGAGCGCCTTTTTCAGCGTTTGTCCTTTTTCCATGTGAACGATCATCGGGATCATGTTGGTGTTGCTTCTTTTCCAAAGCACTTCCTGGCCCCGACGAACATCGATGCTGACCGTGAAGGGCTTGATTTTGACGGTTTCCGGCTGCCGAGAGAACCCTCGACCCAGCGTGCGAAAATGCAACTCTTGTTTTTTTCCACGCTCGATCTTAACCACGACCTGAATCGGTGATTTCTGGCTGACCTTCCATCCCGCCCGCTCGACGGCTGCTTGTAAGGCCTGGCGAATTTCGGCCTTGTCAACATCGTCACCCGCCTCAACCACGATGGAAACCGCATCGCCGGGGCGAATCGCGAGCAAATCGCTGTTGTTGGCGGTGAGCCGTTTGGCCACCTTTTCCACCGGCCCATGGGGAACCGGCAGGCACATCACGGTGGCAAAGTTGTTCTTATCGACCGCCACCACGCCGCTGGCGAGCGTCAGCGCCTGGTTGTTGGTCGGCAAGCCGTAAGACCAAAGCGACATTCCCATTTCGAGGTCGACCAATCCGCCCAATTGCGTCAGCAGGCGTTTGTTTCCGACCCAGCCATAAAACGCGCCGCACGGTTTCGAAATCAATCCCTCCGCCGCGACGTTCGCCTGGGGAAAATCCCAGATCACGTATTGGTTGCCGGCGAACATGGCCAGTTGCTTACCGTCGGGTGAGAAATGAACGGCGGGCGTCAGCGTGGAGGGAAAGGGGATTTTGCCCACCAATTCCCCCTTCGCCACATCGATCAAACGGCAGCCCTTGGTGTCGGGAACGGCGAGATATTTTCCCGACCCGCTGAGCGCGATTTTCGCACCCGCGCGCACGCCCTCGATCTTGAATTCGGATTTCCCACTGAGCAGATTCCAAACAAAAACATTACTGTTGATTTTTACGAGTGCTCGCTCGCCATCCAACAATCGCGCGAACTCCACTTTCGGCTTGAAGCCGGGTTTATCCCACCCGGGTACGCGCCAACGCGCCAGCGCCGCGGGCTGCCCGGCGGCGAGTTTGTCGAGCAGAACGAGGTCGCCCCCGCGATCGGAAGGGCCGCTCAGACCGAGCACCGCCAGCGAACGCCCCGACGGAATGTGGTGGTCTAGGAGCAGCAGCGTTTGGTCAATATCGAGCGCCACTTGGGGCCGGCGCTGGGTTGCCTGCACCAGGTAAATGCGGCCGAAGGTCGCGGGGCTCACGGCATTGCCGTTGCGATGGGTCGACACGGCGTAGGTCGGCCCTTCGAGCGAGATAACAATAGGACTCGAACAACGCGCGTAGGCGTCGAGTTTCTCCAAGGGAACAATAAACGGGCGAAATTCGGGCGAAGCGGCGGAGGCGTCGGCCGGCAACGGCTCCATCGGCCGGTCGACTTTGAGAAAAACAGATTGGCCATCGGCCGATAACGTTTTGGCGTTGGCGCCACCCTGGAGTAATTCAAGCCCCGCTCCCTGAGAGGGCGTTGCGCTTCCCGACGCGGCAGGGGCCGGCTGCTTCGGCAATTCGCCTCCGGAAAAAGGGTTGGCGGGGTTGGCAAGACTCTTGAGGTGCTTTTGGTCGTTGTTGCTCAACGCGGTTACGGGCACCGAAATGATGCGGCCATCTTTCTTCAGGAGGCGCGCCTTGCCATCCTTCTGTTCGACCAATTTCGCCTCCACTTCGAACTTGCCCGACTTATCGCGCCATGTGCGAAAACTCCCCTCGGCCAAACTGCTCGTCGGATTCACCAGCAACCACGCAAAGCATGTGAGCAGCAAAAGAAAAAGAGAACGCGCGTCTGCATAATTCTTCATGGGGGTGCTCTCCGAATGGGGGCCAGTGAAATGGGATCCGGTAGTTTGTGGAGTACTAACTTGCCGGACGACTGCAACGATAAGAGACCAACTTCAAACACCATCTTCTATGTTCAATCTTCCGGATGCAACCCCGCGCCGCAATTGACCTTTTTTGGCGGCCGCTTTGCCGGGCGATCTTGATTGCTGCTAGAATAGCACGATAATTCTAGAATGTTTGGAAAGCGTGGAACAGCTTTTCACCGCCGATTGGGCCGGCGAAACGGTTCGCCGCCTTCTAGCTTGCATCGCAACGGATTTTGTACGAATAGGACCTGACAATGTCGCCTGACGGAACAATGTCGTCTGAAGGATACGACTCTTACCCACCTCCCCCGCCGCTGCGGCGAACTCCGCCGCCCGGCCCTGCTTGGCGGTCGTTCCTGCCGCTGGCATTTGTTGTTTTCGCCTTGGTTTTGATTGTGAGAGCCTGGTTTGGCGGCCCGACGCAACTGTTCGACGCCAACGCGGTTCCGCGAACCGTGGTTGCCCGTGGTGATCTAGCCGACGACGAACGCGCTACGATCGACCTTTTCAAGGCGGCCTCCCATTCGGTCGTTTTCATCACAACCTCGACGGTAACGCAAAGTCCTTACACATTTAACGTTATGGAGCAGCCGCAAGGCTCGGGTTCGGGCTTCATCTGGGACGACCAAGGTTATATTGTCACCAATGGCCATGTGTTGGAGGGCGCCCAGCGCGTGCAAGTTACGCTCAGCGACCAATCCACCTGGAAAGCGAGAGTGGTCGGCGTGGCGCTGGATAACGACCTCGCCGTGTTGAAAATCGACGCCCCCAGCAGCAAACTACAGGCGGTGTCGCTGGGAACCTCCAGCGATTTGGAAGTCGGGCAAAAAGTGCTCGCCATCGGCAACCCGTTCGGACTCGACCAAACCCTCACCACCGGCATCATCAGCGGACTTGGCCGCCAGATTCGCGCCCAGTCGGGTCGCACGATTTCCGGCGTCATCCAGACCGACGCCGCGATCAACCCGGGCAATTCGGGCGGGCCGTTGCTCGACAGCGCCGGTCGCATGATTGGCGTCAATACGGCGATCATGAGCCCCTCGGGCGTATCGGCCGGCATCGGTTTCGCAATTCCCGTCGATACGGTCAATCGCGTGGTGCCGTCGCTGGTGAGCAAAGGACAGGTAGAGCGCGCCGGGCTGGGAATTCATATCGGCCCCGACCAATGGATGCGGCGCCTGGGATACGAAGGCGTGCTGGTTCTCGGCGTGGAGCCGGGCAGCGCCGCGGAAAAAGCGGGCCTTGTTTCGACCACGCGCAACGAAGATGGCAACATTCACCTCGGCGACATCATCCTCCAAGTGGCCGGCAAGAAAACGCGCAATGCCAACGATCTGCTAGACGCCTTGGCGAATTTTGGCGTCGGCGATACGGTTGAAATTCAAGTGCTTCGCAAAGCGAACACGGACCAGGAAACCCGCGAAACACTGACCATTGCCTTGCAAGCCTTGCCTTGAAAAACGAAAAACCAAGTTCCGGTCGAGAAGCTCGGCTGTTTCAAAAAGCCGGGCTTCTCAAACGCCAATTCGGGATTTCGTAGCGCCACTCATTCGTAAACCGCGGTTCTCATCCGCCTAATGAATACTCCCATGCTCCGAAATATTACCATTGCGGGCCTGCTGTGCTTTTGTTTGCTGAACATTGCCGCGGCGCAACATCGGCTGATCACGCAGGGCAACGGCAAGTTGGCAATCGTCAATGCCGCCGGCGCGGTCGAATGGGAAATGCCCTGGACCGGCATGCACGATATTCACGTGTCGCCCAACGGACACATTATGACCTTGCAGCATGATCGTCGGGTTGTGGAAATCGACCCCGAAACCAAGCAAGTCGTCTGGAGTTACGACGCCTCTCGTCTGAACGGCAACGCGGATCGGCGCGTGGAGGTGCATTCCTTCCAACCGCTCCCCGGCGGCAACGTGATGATTGCCGAAAGCGGCGCGGGGCGCATTCTCGAAATCACTCGAAGCGGAAAAATCGTCCATGAAATCAAACTCCAGAGAGATCGGCCCAATGCACATTCCGACACGCGGCTCGTCCGAAAACTGAAATCGGGCCATTATTTGGTTTGTCAGGAATCCGACGGATTTGTCCGAGAATACGACGCCAACGGCCAGATCGTGTGGGAATACGATGTGCCGCTCTTTGGCAAGCAACCTCAAGGAGGGCACGGCCCCACAGCCTGGGGCGATAAATGCTTCGCGGCTCTGCGGTTGGCTAACGGCAATACGCTCATCGCGACGGGAAACGGCCACGGCGTGCTGGAAGTAACGCCGGAAAAAAAGATCGTCTGGCGATTACAGCAGCACGATCTGCCGGGAATCACGCTGGCTTGGGTGACCACGCTCGAAGTGTTGCCCAACGGACACTACATGATCGGCAACTGCCACGCCGGCGCCGGTCAGCCGCTGCTGGTGGAAATGGAACCCAAAACAAAACGCGTGGTCTGGACGTTCAACCAATTCGAACGCTTCGGCAACTCCGTTTCCAACTCGCAGTTGCTCGATGTTCAAGGCGCGGCCATTCGCTGAGGCGCCGCCGTAACATGCACACTCCACGGAGTTTGCATTTCGCCGCGCGCCGTTGGAGTGTACGCTTGAGCGTGTTTCTTCGCATTTCGCGGGGTTGCCAGCAACCACCCTATTCGCAACCCGCAATGATCGTCGGCCGCATGCGAATCAAGAAAGGAACAACGCCGGGCTACCTAGCGCCCGGCGTTGTCTGGTGTGATACCCATCGCGGGAAAAACTATTCGGCGGGAGGGGTGGGCAGTTTACCCGCCTTGAACAGTTCGCCGAAGGTCACGCCGCTGGGGTCTTTCATCGATTCGACCTTCTCAAAAGCCGCAAAGATTTCCTTGCGAACTTCATCGGGTTCGGCTTTCGTGCGAGACCGCTTGAAATTGGCTTTGTCGAGAAGTTCGCTCAACGCCATGCCATAGGCGTTGCGGTTTTTCTTCTTTTTGCCGAAGTGGCAAACGTTGCACTTGGCTTTCTTGACGGCGGCGGCAAACTCAGCGTTGTCGGAGCCTTCAACATACTTGGCGGCGAATTGCTTCTTGAACTCCAGAACCGCGTGAGCGGGAGTGGCGGTCAAAGCGACAACGGCCATGGCGACGGCCAGAGTGACACAACAATACTTCATCTGGGGATCTCCTCTGAGGAAATAACAAGCAAAACAGCGAGAAAACACAACTAGGAACGTCGGTTTCCACACATTCTTAGGCAGGCGGTTCAGGAAGGCTTGGCCTCTTTCCCTACTACCTACCAGTAAAACTCCGATTATGCCGATTGTCAAGCGAGCAGATTGCCAAGTTGCGCGATTACGCAGAATGCGAAAATAGCGGTGTTTGCAAAAACAGCGGTATTTGTTTCGTCGCCTTCGGTGAATGGCGCCTTCGGAACAAAAACGTAGCATTTTTGGCGCCAAAAATGATTTTTTCCGCTTTCTCATTGCATGCGTGGCCAGAGAGGCACACTTCAGGCGAATTGGCGGCTCTGGGGGCTAGTTATTTCGAGTCGACGCCCATCTAGAGCGTTGTCGATGACCAGAATTTACAAAGGCTCTGTCACAATTTCAGGTTGCTCTCAAATTGAAAAGCATTGGCGAACGCTTCGTGCTGGCTTAAAGACTTGTCCCGAATTTTACATTCCGAATCACAAGCCCGGCATTTTCAAAATGCCGGGCTTTCTGGTGATCAAGAAAAATACAATTGGTAAAATTTTTTCCGCCACAACCAACTGAAGGAGCTTCCCAATCGGTCATTCATTTTGACGGGTGGGCTGAGTCCTTCGGAGAGAATTGACTTCGCAAAGCTGTGCAACCCCATCGAATACCTGCGGACCATCTCGGTTTAACAGTCTGGGATGCTGGTGTGGACTGCCACATTTGAGTTTCTCCCAGAACCTGGATAGGAACCCGAAATCCACCACCAAAGAAGATCATCCCCCCGCCGAACGCTTACGCTGCCGAACGCTTACTCTTATCTTGAATTCATACCGACCGCTGGATCCGCTCCTCTTGCCGCTACTTGTTGATGAGCTTGAGTAAGTCGCCGATGTTTCTGTGAGATTCGATGGGATGGCGGAGCGATTTGTTCGTAAGCAGTTGGTACCGGTTCTGGCGTCCTACTCTTTCCCGCCGAATGAACCCGCCCTCCTCCAGATCATGGATGATGCGCTGAACAGCTCGCTCCGTGATGCCGACCTCGGCCGCAACCTGCCGAAGCACCATCTGTGGATTCGAGTGGATCAGCGATAAGACATGTGCGTGATTCGTCAGGAATGTCCAACGAGCCGGGGAGTCGTCAGGTTCGCTGGCGGCGGCCTTGGTAGACCGGGTGGGATTTTCCATGCGAGAGGTCTTCTTTGCTGCGGCTTCGTTCATCGGCACAGATCCGTTACGCGCCCTTCGAAAGCCTCGGAAAGGTCGCATTCTAGCACGCCGCGGCGCAATTGGCGACAATAAACACGCGAAACACTATTGACGACATTTGTTTCGCGTATTAAGCTTCACGCGTCCCCCATTCCACGAGTCGTTTGGCCAATACGTTTCGGAGAAATTCTTAGGAGTAACGATTGTGAGTGACAGCACACAGCCCATGGTGGGAGTCGTGATGGGCAGCAAATCCGACTGGGAAACCATGCGCGCCGCCGCCGAACGGTTGGCCGAATTCGGTGTACCGCATGAATGTCGCGTGGTGTCGGCTCACCGGACTCCGCAATGGATGTGCGAGTACGCCCAATCGGCGGAGGAACGGGGCCTGGAAATCATTATTGCCGGAGCCGGCGGAGCGGCTCATTTGCCGGGTATGATTGCGGCTCAAACGGTGTTGCCGGTGCTGGGTGTGCCGGTCCAGAGCAAGGCGCTTAACGGACTGGACTCGATGCTGTCGATTGTGCAAATGCCGGCTGGCGTACCGGTCGGTGCGTTGGCGATCGGGCAGGCCGGTGCGGGAAATGCCGCGTTGTTGGCGGTACGCATACTCGCCGGTTCTCGCCCTGAATTACGACGTAAGCTGCACGACTTTCATCGACAACAAGCGGAAGGCATTCTGGCGGAGCGAGAGCTATGAGCGGCAGCATATTACCCGGTGCGACCCTGGGAGTTCTTGGCAGCGGGCAGCTCGGACGGATGTTCGCCATCGCGGCGCGCCGCATGGGCTATCGCGTTCACGTCCTCTCACCCGACACGGACACTCCCACCGGGCAGGTTGCGGACGTGGAAGTCAACGCGTCGTATGACGACCTGGATGCCGTTGCCCGTTTCGCCAGAGTTGTTGATGTGGTCACCTTCGAGTTTGAGAATGTGCCGGCCGCAGCGGCCGCGTTGGCCGCCCGCTACGCCCCCGTGCGGCCGCGTGGCGAGGTGTTGCACGTCACACAGCATCGGGTGCGGGAAAAAGCATTCTTGCGACAACACGGTTTCCCCGTCGCACCGTCCTGCGTTGTCCACTCGTCGCTGGAACTTCGTCAATCGCTTGCGAGGCTCGGTTGCCCTGCCGTGTTGAAAACGGCCGGCTGGGGCTACGACGGCAAAGGGCAAACTTTGATTCAGGGGCTGCACGAAGCGGACGCCGCCTGGCTGGCGCTGGATTCCGGTGAGGCGGTGCTCGAAGCCTTTGTTGATTTTGATCGCGAACTCTCCGTGATCGTGGCACGCGGCGTGGATGGCTCGATGGCCACCTACGGCCCCATGGAAAACGAGCATCACAACCACATCCTGGACATCACGTGCGCTCCGGCTAGCGTCTCGGAGCAGATTTGTGCCGAAGCGTTGGACATGGCTCGTGAAGTTGCCGCCAAGTTGGATGTCGTGGGCATTCTCTGCGTGGAGTTTTTCCTTACTCGCGATAACCGATTGCTGATCAATGAATTAGCCCCTCGCCCACACAACTCCGGACACTTGACAATCGATGCCCATGTGACGTGCCAATTCGAGCAACAAGTGCGCGCCGTGTGCGGATTGCCGCTTGGTTCGACACACCAGCATCGCCCGGCGGCGATGGCAAATCTGCTCGGCGACCATCTCGTTTCGACAGAGCCCAACTGGGAGTCACTTCTAAGTTGGCCGGCCGTGAAGCTTCACCTGTACGGCAAACATACTCCACGACTTTCGCGCAAGATGGGGCATCTGACAACCACGGCAGACAGCCCGGCGATGGCAAAGTCCTATGTCAAGAACGCCCGCAGGGAATTGGTGTCGCGTGCCGCGAACTAACGGCAGCGAAGCGTCGTGGTTTGCGAAAAGCAGCCTGATTCCATTTGAAAATCAAGAAACGGAGAAATCAAACAAACGCGTTCCACGACGAAGACGCCACTAATGTGCTTACCACTGCAAGTGGCTGTGATGGCAAGTGATAACGAATTTCTCCGCTCGTCAGTCTAAACGCGAGTTTTCTCACGTGACTGAGGCGATTGTACCGATAGTAACAGTTGGGGGAACTGGGTGGGGGCGGTGCGCCTTGATGTGGCGGTTTCGAGCCGAGCAGATCGGGAATCGGCGGATGGGTCTAAGCCAACAGGCGAATCAGGAAAAACAGGCGGATACAGGTAATGCCGATCGTTTATCAACTGAAGATCCTTCTTCTCTGCATGATTGTGACCGGCTGCGCGGGCTCGTCAAAGCGGACCCGCGCAGTACGACGGCAACCGCAGCCTGAATGGGCTGGATGCGATATCGGTAACGGCTCTCCGCGCGAGCCCCTGCAAGAAGAACCGGATTCCAGTGCAAATTCTGTGAGCAAAGACGCCACCGAATACTCATCCCGCCCCGGTAGAGAAGCAGATGGCCGGAGGCCAAGCCGCTCGTTGGTGCTCACGGGCGAGCGTCAAACAATCAGTTCTGCCGCAATAGCATCTCACGAAGACGTCATATCGCTGACCGAAACGAAACGCCATTCAGCGGAGCAAGATCGCGACAATTCTCAGCCGCTCGTATTACAGATATTGGCCAGCGAGGAGCAAGCAACCGACGAGCAACCCGCCAGGACCGGAGAAATTGTTCCGGCGCCGCAGCCCGAACCGGCGACGTTGCTTCGGCTACAGGACGTGATTGCCTCTGTTTATACATCCTATCCACTGCTGGAAGCAGCGTTGCTGTCGCGATCCATAGCCGACGGAGAACTGCTTTCCACTCAAGGCGAGTTTGATCTCAAACTCAAGGGGGGCGGCACGAGCGGACCGCTCGGATTCTATAAAACCCATCGCTTCGGTGCAGGTGCGAGTCAGCCGCTATTCTCGGGTGGCGAAATCTTCGGTGGTTACAAGATTGGGCGCGGCAACTTTCAGCCCTGGTTCGGCGAACGGGCGACCAACGACGGCGGTGAGTTTAGCGCGGGAATCGCGATTCCTCTGGCGCGGAACCGCCAAATCGACGCACGTCGGGCCGCGCAATTCCGAGCGGCCTACGGCCGTGACGCGGTGGAGCCTGGCATCCAAACGCAGGTCATCGCCTTTGTCTGGGAGGCATCTTATGCCTACTGGCAGTGGGTGGCTGCGGGCCGAAACCACCAAATTGCCCAGTCGCTGTTAGAGATTGCTCAGCAACGCAACGAGGGCTTGAAAAAACGGGCCGACGCTGGTGATTTGCCGCGAATCGAGTTGACAGACAATCAACGGCTGATCGTCTCCCGGCAGGCGGCGGTTATCGACGCCCGGCGAAAACTGCAACAGTCGGCCATCAAACTGTCGTTGTTTCTGAGAACTCCCGATGGCCGGCCGATCGTGTCATCTAAAGATCAGCTTCCGGCGACGTTTCCCGAAGCCGCCTCGGTCGTTTCCGAACAAATGGATGGCGACATCCAACGGGCGATGTCAAACCGTCCCGAAATGCGGTTTCTTAACTTTTCGCGGAGACAACTTGACATCGATCTGGCTCAGGCTCGCAATCTGTACTTGCCCGAAGTGGACGCAGTGTTGTTCGCTTCAAAAGATACAGGCGCCGCGGCCAGTTCCAAAGGGGACAAAACACCGTTCGAACTCGAAGCATCTTTACAGATCAGCGTTCCGCTGCAACGCCGCAAGGCGCTCGGCAAGATCCAGGCCATCGAAGGCAAGCTGGCACAATTGTCGGCCAAAATCAGGTTCACGCAGGACAAGATCGCCACGGACGTCCAACAGGTTTACGCGGCATTGTTGGCTGCCTTTGAGCGCATCGCGAGAGCCCGCGAGAGCCTGGAACTCGCCCGCACCATGGAACAGGGCGAACGGCGTAAATTCGATCTAGGCGATAGCAATCTGTTGCTGGTCAACTTGCGGGAAAAGGCAACGGCCGATGCTGCGAAAACAGTCCTGCAGGCGATGCTGGACTACTTTTGGGCGCAGGCGGACTATCGCGCCGCAATGGCTCTGGACGTCAACCCGGAGGGGGCGCCATCGCCATGAATCAACCGACGACTACTAATCAGCAACTCGCCGATTTGCTGGAATGGCTAGCAGCGGAGTGCGATGTCGCGTTTGACCGTGTGATCGCCAAACGAGCGGTTCAGGAAGCACAGGAAGGCTGGCCCGGTAGCGAGCAGGAGCGCTGGTGGAAATGGCTCATCAAGGCCGGCGACAGCGTCGGCCTGCGAGTTCGGGTGGTCGAGCTCACCTTCACGCAGGCTCTGCAGGGCGTCCGCGAGAAAACCCTGGCGGTCCATTTATCCGATTCCCGGATGCCCTGGATGCTGATCCACAAACAGCGCCGCCGCAAGTTTCACATCGTCACCGCCGAGACAGGCCCTAGCGGGCGCTGGGTCTCTCGTTCACAACTGGCCGCGTTGATGGGCAACCCGCCGGGGAATGAACTATTGATCTGGGTTGCTGTCGAGCCAGCCGTGACATGCCAGCCACCGCACGCAGGGAACGCGCGAGCGTCTGGCCCGTCGCTAAAACCACTGCCCCGTCTCTGGACGATGCTGGCTGCGGAACGATCGGATATCCGGATCGTGCTGGTGTTCGCTTTGTTCGTGGGCCTGTTGGCTCTCGCGACGCCTTTAGCAATCGAGATGCTGGTGTCCACGGTTGCCTTTGGGCATTCTCTGCAACCGGTCGTCGTGCTCGCGGTGATCCTGTTCGCATTCCTCGCTTTTTCCGCCATCGTTCAGGCGGTGGAAAAGTACGTCGTCGAACTCATTCAGCGGCGGTTGTTCGTGCGTATTGCCGGAGATTTGGCCTTTCGTTTGCCTCGCATCCGCCGAGACGCGCTGGACGGGAAATTCGCTCCGGAATTGACGAACCGCTTTTTCGACGTCGTCACCGTCCAGAAAGTGGTGGCGTCGCTTCTGATCGATGCCCTGGATCTGGTGATGGTGACCGTCGCCGGCATGATCGTGCTGGCGTTGTTTCACCCGCTGCTGCTGGGTCTCCAATTGGTGATGATGATGCTCATTCTGTTCACGTTGTTCGTGTTGGGGCGGGGCGGCATTGCGAGCAGCATTAAGGAATCAAAGATCAAATATACGATGGCGGCCTGGCTGGAAGGTCTGGCTCGTTGTTCTAACACGCTCAAGTATGAAGGCGGCAACGAGTTCGCCGTTGAGCACGCCGACCAAATTGCGAAAAATTACCTGACGGCGCGTGAGGCCCATTTCCGGGTTCTGTTCCGCCAGATTGTGTTCAGCCTCGGGCTGTATGCGGTGGGCAGCGCCGTCTTGTTCGGCGTCGGCGGATTTCTAGTCATCCAGGGCCAGTTATCGTTAGGGCAACTGGTGGCTGCCGAGCTCATTGTCGCGATCATTCTGGGGTCTGTAACGAAGTTGGGCAAACACCTGGAAGGCTTCTACGACCTGATGGCGTCGGTCGATAAATTAGGGAGCCTGTTCGACCTGCCCCTAGAGCGAAGGGAAGGCCTGCTGTCTCTTCCGGGAACAGGCGGTGTCGAACTAAACCTTCGCGACGTCTCTTATGGGTACCGCAACGGCCAAACCGTATTGAGGAACATCAACCTGACGATCGAGTCCGGATCGACGGTGGGCATCAGCGGACCTCCGGGTTGCGGGAAAACTACGCTGGCCGAGTTGCTGTTCGGCCTCCGGCGGGCCACTTCCGGAAACATCGAACTGGATGGAGTGGATGCCGACGATCTGCGGCCGGACGTCTTGCGGCGGCATGCGTCACTGGTGGGACCGATCGAGGTGATTGACGGCACGATCGCGGAAAACGTGCATCTGGATCGGGACGAAGTCAATTCCACCGCTGTTCGCGAGGCTCTGCGGCAAGTCGATCTACTGGACAACGTGTTTCTGTTGCCGGACGGAATGGAAACACAATTAACCGCTACCGGTGCTCCTCTGTCAGAAACGCAGCTACGCCGGCTGATGCTCGCACGCGCAATTGCCGGGCGTCCCCGACTTCTGATCATCGACACCCTGGTGGACGCACTGCCTGACGAAGCCGCGCTGAAATTGTTATCCATTCTTTCTGGAAAAGAGTTCTCCTGGACACTGATTGTCTTTAGTGGTCGACGCCAGCTTTTGGACGGTTGCGACCGCATTGTTAATCTGGGCGGGAGCAAGTCGGATCCAAAAGATCGGAACAGCGAAAGGACCGAGTAATGATTGGGAACAACAGGTCTTCCGCGAAGGCCAGCCAGTTTGTTGAGTTCGAAGGACTGTTCCCGTCACTGCGGCTGGCGAAGTCGTCGCGTTGGGCGCGCCGCATGGCGAAGTGGCTGGCATTGATGTTGCTGGCGATTGTGTGCTTCACAGCATTCGCGCCGTGGCAGCAGTTCGTCGGCGGCAAAGGACGCGTGGTCGCCTTCGACCCGCTGCTACGTGAGCAGATTGTGCAGGCGCCGATCTCCGGTCGGGTGGCGAGTTGGTCCGACGGTATCCGTGAAGGAGTTCGCGTGGAGCAGGGCGAGACGATCGTCGAGATCCAGGACCTGGATCCCAACCTGCTGTCGCGTCTGCGGGAGCAAGTGTCCGCGACCCAGCGCGAGCTGGACGCGCTGAAACAGGTGTCCGGTGCGTATGAATCACAAGTCGAAGCGTTTCAGGTTGTGAAGAGGCAGGCGGTCGCCGCGGCCGACGAATACATCAAGATGTCCCAACAGAAGCTGAAGGCGGAAGAGCAGAATCTTGAAGCAGTCGAGGCCGCTCTGCTTCAGGTCGAAGCGGACTACGAGCGACAAAAAAAGCTGGCCGATGAGGGATTGGCTTCAACCTTCAAGCAACAGGTCGCCCAACGCAAGAAACAGGAAGGCCTAGCCAAGGTGGAACAGGCCAAATCCTACATCGCTTCGGCGCAGAACGGAGTCAATGCCAAAAACAATGAACGTGGTGCGAAAGAACGTGAAGCACAAGCCAAGATCGACTCCGCGACCGCGCAACTTCGCAAGGCCCAGGGAGACGTGGCCAAGACGCAAAAGGAATTGATCGCCTTAAACGTAAAACTGACCCAGCAACAAAGCCAGGTTGTCACCGCGCCCTGGGACGGGTTCATTTTCAAGTTGGAAACTTTTCAACAAGGGGCGATCGTCAAAAAGGGAGATTCGCTGTTCACTCTGGTGCCCGACACGATGGACCGAGCCGTCGAAATATGGCTGGACGGTAACGACGCATCGTGGGTCACCGCGGGGCGGCATGTGAGGTTGCAGTTCGAAGGCTGGCCCGGAATTCAGCTGGCAGGTTGGCCCTCCATCGCCGTCAACACGTTCGGTGGCCAAGTCGCGGTCGTCGATTCCACGGACAACGGCAAAGGTCAATTTCGAATCCTGGTCCGTCCCGATCCCGGCGACGATCCCTGGCCCTCAGATCGCTTTCTGCGACAGGGCGTCCGCACCAAAGGGTTGGTCATGCTAGAGCGAGTTCCGCTTTGGTTTGAATTCTGGCGGCAGTTGAACGGATTCCCGCCGGTCGTGGACGCCGAACAGCCCAAGAAGAAGGGGGGCGGCGTGCTGAAGAAGCTGAAGAAGCTGAAGTAGAAAAAGACAAGGCCTCGCTCTCAAACGGCGAGGTAGCGCTGACCCTGATTCTTTCTTATCAAAGGAGTCACGAACCCGTATTACAGAACAGGAATCCTCGAAATGTCCAATGTGTTCAGGCCCAATGTTTCGCTCTCGCATTCCGCCGAAAGCGTGCTTTCGAAGGCCAAATCCGTCGCCTTCGTTGGCAGCGTCGAAGAACTCGTAGCTCTGGCTCTACCTCAAGATCAGATCGATGAGCAAGGCTATTACACGGTCGGCTACGATGTGAAAGGCGAGTTCATTCCCGAGGTCAAGGTCTGCCGAGTCAAGAATGGCATCTCGGCAAACTACATCGATCCCTATATGCGACGTCGGGACCCGCACTGCATGCTCATTGCCGACGCCGGAGCCACCGACAAGCCCACGTTTAAGGGGCGGTTCAACAGAGACTTTGAAGACACCCGACAAGAGACCTTCGCTTGGCTCAAGACTCAGGATCTGGCGTGCTTCTTCTTCAACGCAGGACGAGCAGGCAAGGGCCTGACCTCCCTGGCCATCTGCCCGGCCAATGCCGGATTCTTTGCACTCGGCCTGGCCATGCTTCAAGGCATTATCCCTCTAGAAGAGATCGAGAATCAGGGCGACGCCTACAATCACACCGGAATTATCTATATCGCCCCACCGTTCCGCCACACGCACTTTGACGGTCAACAGGTGGTGGTCCACAACCGCCGCGATGGCCTGCACGAACTCTACTCGTATAACCTTTACCCTGGGCCGTCCGCCAAGAAGGGCGTCTACGGCATGCTGCTGGCCCTCGGTGAGAAACAAGATTGGACCACCGCCCACTGCTCTACCGTTCAGGTCATCACCCCGTATGACAACACAGTCACTATTATGCACGAGGGGGCTTCCGGTGGCGGCAAGTCCGAGATGATCGAACAGATCCATCGTCAGCCCGACGGCCGGCTCAAGCTCGGTAAAAACCTTCTCACAGGCGAGCAACGCTACATCACCCTGCCGCGCGGCTGCGAACTCCGACCCGTTACCGATGACATGGCCCTGTGCCACCCCGACTTCCAAGACCCAAAATCTCGGGAGCGCAAACTCACCGTCACCGATGCCGAATCGGCCTGGTTCCTCCGCGTCAATCACATCACTAGCTACGGCGTCGACCCGCATCTCGAAAAGCTCACCATCCATCCTCCTTCGCCGCTATTGTTTCTCAACATCGACGCCGCTCCTGGATCCACTGCACTCATCTGGGACCACATTCAGGACGAGCCTGGGTTGCCTTGCCCCAATCCACGAGTCGTTTTCCCGCGCCGACATTACCCCGGCATCGTCAATGAACCAGTCACGGTTGACATCCGTTCCTTTGGGGTGCGATGCCCGCCATGCACGAAGGAACACCCGACCTACGGCATCTTCGGTGTGTTCCACATTCTTCCCCCGTCGCTCGCTTGGCTGTGGCGTCTCGTTTCGCCACGGGGTTACGCCAACCCGTCCATTGTCGATGAAGGCGGCATGACCTCCGAAGGCGTTGGGTCATACTGGCCATTTGCCACCGGGCGACGCGTCGACCAAGCAAACATCCTCTTGCACCAGATACTCGATACCGGCGACACGATGTTCATTCTCTGTCCCAACCAGCATATCGGATGCTGGGAGACCGGCTTTGCCCCGCAGTGGATCGCGAGGGAGTATCTTGCCCGTCGCGGCGCTAACAAGTTTACACCGGAAAGCATGATCGAGTCTCGCTGCCCGCTGCTGGGCATGTCCCCGCGTAATATCCAGATCGAGGGCCAAACCATCGGCCACTGGTTCCTCCATGTCGAGACGCAGCCCGAGGTCGGTGAAGAGGGTTACGACGCGGGAGCCCTCATCCTCACTGAGTTTTTCCATAGCCAAGTCCGCAAGTTCCTCGACGCCGACCTTGAGCCTAAGGGCCGAGAGATCATCGAAGCTTGCCTCGCTAGCGCGAACGTACAGCAGTACGAAGAGTTATCGGTTCTGTAGCCGTAGCGAAATATGCAACACAGCCAAGATCAATGAATATACTGTGAACACCGGTGAAGAAGTGCAAACGGGTGTCCGATTTCAGCTGCACTTGACCTTGGTTTCCGCAACTCCTTTGGCGGAAAACGATTAGAGAGTTCAAACCCTGCCGCCACTCTCGATTCAATCGCGTTCGACGATGGCACGCGATTAATCTGGCCAAACTTCCCACGCAACCGTGGCAACGGTCTTCATGCATGATGCATATCCTGCGGCAGCGCCGCCACGGACGAGGCACGATCAAGTTCCCAGCAGCGCCTACGCGGCCGAGCGTCGCTCGTGCAACCTGGAACGCCACTTTACAGCAGGCTCGATAATTCTTCCTTGAGTTTGCCGAGACGCCGGCCCATTTCGGCGATCGCTTGCTGGTGTTTGGAAATGTTGGTGTTTCCGGCGCGAAGAGGATCGCGCACGAGTGCTTCGTGTTTGAGGTGCTCGGAACATGCGTAGGGCAGGACATGGGCGATTTCCAGCGGAATGGTTGTGACCCCGTTGCGGTCACCGTGTAGCAAATCCCCGGAGTGGATCGTGACGCCGCCTACGTGAACCGGAACGTCCAACTGAGGCAAAACAATAGGCTGTGTCTCTCATCCGTGCGATACGCTCGCACCGCGTTCTATGAAGCCGTGAGCTACGGACTGAAGTCCTTCGCACACGACAAAAGAAAACACGCAACCTTCCTCAAAAGGCTGCCTGAGGTGGCGCCGCTTTCACGGACAGGCGAGTCTCTTAAACTGGAGATCCAGCAAGGAGGCTCAAAATGCCACGAAAGAAGGCGAAAGCCAAACGAGAGACGCGTCGTACGTTTACGCCAGAGTTCAGACAAGAAGCG
>JAJRWU010000124.1 GCA_024276655.1 Planctomycetota bacterium | reverse complement strand
TTTTGGCCGGGCGTACGGCATGAAGGTGTTGTCGGCACAGGGAGTGAGCACGGAATCGGAGGCGGGCGTGGAGGATGTCAACCGTTTAGTGAAGACGATTGTCAAACTGAAGCTTCCGGCTATTTTTGTCGAGACGAGCGTTTCGGAAAAGAACATTCGGGCGATCTTGGAAGGCGCCGAGAGCCTGGGCTGGCAAGTCAAGATCGGCGGGAATCTGTTTTCAGACGCCATGGGCCCAGCCGGCTCCTACGAAGGAACGTATATCGGCATGCTGGACCACAACGCCACGATCATTACACTTGGTCTGGGAGGGCGGATCCCCAAAAAGAGCATGAACGATCGGCTTTTTGAAGACGACAAGTAGCCGCTTACGTCGAAATAAGGAAGCGTGGAAAAACTACTTCCCGATTCAGAATCCCGGCTTTTTGAAAAAGCCGGGATTCTCAAACGTCCATTCAGGATTTAATGGTTCCACCCTTTCTTAACAAGAAAAACGAGCAGCAATCTACTACCGCCGATCCTGTTTCAAATACGGCGCGGTGGCGGAGGTTTTTGTTTTGTGGTCTAAATGACCTTTGTGAACAGCATCTATCTCGACAACAACGCCAGCACTCCGCTCGATCCGGTGGTGGCGGAAAGAATGTCCGCATTGCTCGGCTGGGGGCTGGCCAACCCGGCTAGTCAACACAGCGCTGGCCGCCGGGCCAAACGTCTGCTGGAAGACGCTCGCGATTCCATCGCGGCTTCGCTGGGCGTTCGAACGGGAAGTTTGGAACCCGACCAAATCATTTTTACCAGCGGCGCCACCGAAGCCAATAATTTGGCGGTCTTCGGCATGTGTGGCGAACCGCCGGGAAAAATTCTCGTTTCTTCATTAGAACACCCCAGCGTGGGTGAAGCTTGCCAAGCGTTGCGAAAACGAGGGTTCGAAATAATCGTCGTCCGCGCCACGCGTAGCGGCGTGCTCGACTTAAACCACTTCCACGATGTTTGCACGCAGGATGTCCGACTGGTTTGCCTACAAGGCGCCAACCATGAAACCGGCGTGCTGCAACCGCTCGACGCTGTTACCCGACGCTGCCTCGAATTCGATATTCCGCTGCACGTCGACGCCGTGCAACTAGTCGGCAAACAACCCCTCGATTTTAGTGCTCTCCCGGCGGCCTCGCTTTCGGCGTCGGCGCATAAACTGCATGGCCCTTGCGGCGTGGGAGTTTTGATTGTTCGCGGCGGTCGCCGAATACTTCCGCTAATTCGCGGCGGCGAACAGCAATTTGGCATGCGTCCTGGCACGGAATCGGTTGTGTTGGCGGCCGGTTTCGCGCTGGCGTTGGAACGCGCTGTGAATGCGTTGCCGGAGCGAGCCGTTCTCATGCGTTCGTTGCGAGACGACTTCGAATCGGCGTTACGCTCCAACGTGGCGGGTGTTGTGATCAACGGCGGCGAAGGCGAACGTACGCCGCATGTTTCGAATGTATCGTTTCCTGGTTGTGACCGGCAAGCGTTGTTGATGTCGTTGGATATGGCGGGAATCGCTTGTTCGACCGGTTCGGCCTGCGCCAGCGGTTCGAGCGAGCCCTCGCCGGTTTTAGAAGCCATGGGGCTGCCCGAGCGAATTATCAATTCTTCGTTGCGATTCTCTCTAGGCGCCATCACAACTGCCGCCGAAGTAGCGGAGGCGGCAGTGCGTATCTCGTTTGTTGTCAACAATTTAGGCGGCGATAAAAGCTGGCGGAATTGATTGCGGGCGGGTCGCCACCGGCGGCTGGAAAGGCTATAATTTGGGGTCTATCTTTTTTTACGGCCAATCGGTTTTCACCTCATTCTTTTTCCAGCAGCGCCCCAGTGATTAACGGAGTTTTCGCCATACCGCTCGACGAGTCGCTGGGGGCCTGTAAAACGCCTTATAGTTACCGCTGCGTCGAGAGCCAGACTATTACGAAACAGGCTGGCGAAAAAAGCAACTGTTGTGGCGTCCCGCCGTCGAAACTTTCAGCCTACATTGGCGGACCCGAAAATATCGCCACGCGGGTAGCCGCTGAATCGGTCTTTGCGGAGCACCACCACTTCAACCCGTTAATTCTCACCGGCCCCACGGCAACGGGGAAATCGTTGGCCGCTTTGGCGATCACTCATGGTTGGATGCGTCGAAACCGAACGGCGACTGCGTTTTCCATCACCGCCGCTGATTTCGTCTACCAATATCGCGATGCGCGCCTCACCGATAGTCTGACCGATTTTCGTCGTCGCTTCCAAAAAGCAGTTTTTATTTGTCTCGAAGACATTCAAGACCTCGCCGGAAAAACAGAAGCCCAACAAGAACTGGCCGCTCTACTGGACGACGCCCTGGCGGAAAACCGCTGGGTGGTCGCCACGCGTCGAGAGCCTTACACGGCATTGTGCCCCGCCTTGATGAGCCGTCTTAGCGGCGGATTGGTGGTAAATTTACGCTGCCCCGATATCGCCGCCCGACGCGAACTCCTGGAGCGATTAGCCGACTACTACGAATATTCCTTTTCACCCTCGTCGCTCGACAAACTCGCCTCCGAACTCGATACCACTTTCCCCGCACTCAAACACGCCGTGTTATCGTTAGGCCAGGCGTGTTCGCCTGGAGGCATGGTGGGCGTTGAACAAGCGCGACAATATCTGGAACAAGAAGTACAAGCGAAGAGCCCTTCGCTGCGTTCGATCACCTCGTGCGTCGCGCGATACTTTAAGTTGCGGGTGGCCGACCTGCGGGGCTCCTCCCGCAAGCAGTCGGTTGTTCGCGCCCGCGCCATGGCGATGTTTTTATGCCGCACGTTAACCGACGCAAGTTTGTCTACCATTGGCAAACAGTTTGGCAACCGCGATCACACAACCGTGTTGCACGCCTACCGCAAAGTTTCAGCCGACGGCACCCAGAACCAGGAAATCCAACACTTAACGGAAAAACTCCTAGGCAAGTAGCCCATAACGCCCGTGAATAACTTGGCGACGGCGTGTCTGTCTATGTTCATAATTTATCGTGTTGCCAACATCCGCCGCCAACGGCAAACAATTCCAACGCCTTGCTAACACTTCCCAACAACAACCCAACAGCCGGCCAACGTGTTTTCAACTGATTACAGCCGCCAACTTTTGTTCGCAACCTCCTGCTCTCGCGGAGCCTGCGAGTAAGTAGGCGGCGGGTTATCGACATTTTTGCCCGCCCCTTTATTACTACTGCTGTTCTATCCAAATAAATAACAAAGTTACGAAGGACCGTGAAGCATGAAAGCGATCTGTGATCGTCAGAAGTTGCTCACCGCATTTCAGTTGGCTGCGGCCGTAGCGCCCTCGCGAAGTCCCAAACCCATTTTGATGAATGTTCGGTTTGATTTTTTCAATAATTCGGCCACGCTCGTCGCCACCGACCTCGATACGAGCATTCGCGTTGCCGTGGAAGGGGTGGAAATCGTGGAGCCGGGCAGTGCTGTTTTACCAGTCGATCGGTTTGGCGCCATTTTGCGAGAAAACACCGACGAAAAAATCACTGTTGAAACCGATGAAAACGGCGCCAAGGTGAGCGGTGATCGAAGTCGTTTTAAGTTACCGGTCTCGGCGGTGGAGGAGTTTCCGAATGTGGCTTCCTTCGAGGAAGAGAAATACCACATTGTTTCAGCGCGGCGGCTGAAGGAGTTGGTCCGGCGGACCGTATTCGCCACAGACGCGGAAAGTAGTCGCTATAGTTTGGGCGGCGTGCTGCTCGAAATGGAAGGCGATACGCTGATCGGCGTCGCGACTGACGGCCGACGTTTGGCGAAAATGGAAATACCAGCTGAATCGGTCGGCGGCCACGGAAACGCCGACGCCATGACCATCGCCCCCACGCGGTCCATGCAATTGGTGGATCGCGTACTGGTGGATCGCGTACTGGCGGATCCCGAAGAGCAAATAAAAATCGCGGCGCGGCCGAACGACCTTTTGATCCAGACGTCGCACGCCACGATTTTCACGCGTCTGATCGATGGCCGCTTTCCCAAATGGCGAGATGTGCTGCCAAATCGCGCAGGCGCTGTGCAAATCGAACTGATTGCCGGCCCTTTTTTTTCGGCGGTTCGGCAAGCGGCGGTGGTTACGAATCAGGAGAGCCGCGGGGTCATCGTTACGTTTCGAGAAGGTTCACTTGTCTTGACAAGTTCAACCGCCGAAGTTGGCGAATCGCGAGTGGAAATGTTAATCGCTTACGATGGCCCGGAGATTTCGGTCTCGCTGGATCACCGCTTTCTGGCTGATTTCCTCAAAGTGCTCGATCCTGAAAAAAGCTTTTCGATCGAGATAGAAGGCTCCGATGCGCCAGCGCTCTGTACGACCGACGACGGCTATAGTTATGTCGTGATGCCGATGGCGCGAGAGAAAAAAAAGGAAGCCGTGAGTAGCGACGCCGCAGCGAGTTAAGGCAACCTTCAAGGGATTGAACAAAATGGCGGGTTTTCCTTCGAAAGATCGCGAAGCAGTACAGTTGCAAGCCGAATTGGAGCGGCGGCAATGGCGGCCCAGAGGTCCTCGGAAAGTGTCGCAAGTGATGTCGTCGTTGTTGGCCAAGCGAGGGTATGCCCGCCAGCAAAGCGGGGATCGTTTCGCGGAAGCCTGGCGAGCGGCGGCGAAACGTTTGGCGGCGCACAGTCGTCCTGGAAATCTGCGTGGCGGCGTGTTGGAGATTTTTGTGCGGAACTCGACCATGCTCCAAGAACTTAAATTTCAAGAACGAAAAATCGTGGCGGCGTTGTGCGAGAATTTGCGAGAAACAACGATCAAAAAGTTGCGTTTCAGGGTGGGCGGTTTCGATGTGCCGTCGACTGGCGGATAAGAATTCAATGTAGACGGGCGAAATACCGACCGGCCTCGGCAGACAGTTGCCTTTTTCGGGTAGATGCCTTTTTCGATAGATATTTGGAAATTTTTGCGTAAATATGAACGACGAACTCCCTAACGAATCTGTTCCTGATTCTTCTTCAAAATCTTCAGAAGCGAACGCTGAGTATGGCTCGGAAGATCTGCAACATTTGTCGGATCTTGAACATGTTCGCGAACGTCCGGCGATGTACATCGGCGATACGACGTCGCGCGGGCTTCACCATTTGGTGTACGAAGTGGTCGACAATTCGATCGATGAAGCCATGGCCGGCTTCGCCAAGATGATTTCCGTCTCGATCAATAACGATGGCTCCGTCACCGTGGAAGACGATGGCCGTGGAATACCGGTCGACCGCCACGATCAACTGAGCGAAGAGCACGACCGGGAAATTTCGACGCTCGAAGGCGTGATGACAGTGCTCAAATTCGGTGGGAAATTCGAGAAAGGGGCCTATCAGACCTCCGGCGGCTTGCATGGCGTGGGTGTGACGGTGGTTAATTTTCTTTCCGAATGGGCACTTTGCGAAGTCAGCCGCGAGGGGCATGTCTACCAGCAGGAGTACGAGCGCGGCGTGCCATTGGGACCGGTGCTGAATATCGGTAAGACAAAAAAAATCGGCACCAAAACAACTTTCAAACCCGATGCACAAATTTTTCAGACCACCAAGTTCGTTTACGACACGCTCTACAAACGGCTGCAGGAACTGGCTTTTTTGAACAAGGGCGTGCGTATAAAATTCACCGACGAACGCAGTGGGGCGGCGGAAGAGTTTTGTTACGAACGCGGTATTTTGGAGTTTGTGGAACACTTGAACCGAGCCAGCGAGGCGGTGCATTCCCAGGTGATGTACGTGAACGGCGAGCAGGACGGCGTCGGTTTTGAAATTGCGTTGCAATACGCCAAGGAGTTCACGGAGAATCTGCACTCCTACGTCAATAACATTAACACCACTGAAGGCGGCACACACGTTTCCGGGTTCCGCTCGGCGTTGACGCGTTCGCTGAATAACTACGGCCGCCAGCACAACATGTTCAGGGATATCATCCCCTCCGGCGACGACTTCCGCGAAGGTTTGACGGTCGTGATTTCCATGCGCGTGCCAGAGCCGCAGTTTGAAGGCCAGACAAAAACCAAACTCGGCAATAGTAATGTCGAGGGTATTGTTAATTCGTCGGTTGGCGAGTGGCTGGGCAAGTTTTTGGAGGAAAACCCGAAGGTCGGCAAGGCGGTATTGCGTAAAGGCATCGATGCTGCAGAAGCTCGCGAGGCGGCTCGCAAAGCGCGGCAGTTGGTGCGAGAACGCAAGGGAGC
>JAJRWU010000123.1 GCA_024276655.1 Planctomycetota bacterium | reverse complement strand
GCCCATGGTAATCTCCTTACAATTCCCTTGCCAAAAAACCTAAACTTCCCAAACACCGCCCCATCCTACATCCAACCACCAAAATCACCCACCCAAATTTCAAATCGCTACAAACCCGCCGGAGCCGGTTCCTGCACCCGCGGTCGCGTTTCACGGGGAAGCAACGTCGCGTGAGGCGTGTTCGTCTACTATAATAAGCGAACCGAACGGCGGTAGCGAATCGAACCATTGCGGAACGAAGTCATGCCTATGCATTTGAGGTGGTTGTTTTTTGCGGCGTCGCTTTTCGCGAGTCTGCTCCGCGCCTCCCCGGCGGCGGCCGATGAAACGGCAGTCGATAAAACAGCGGCCGATAAAAACCAGGACCGCGAGGGAATCGCATTCTTCGAGAAGAAGATTCGGCCCGCGCTGGTCAAACATTGTTATGCCTGCCATTCCGCCGCTGCCGATGCGGAGGGCGATTTACAAGGCGGCTTGCTGCTCGATACGCGCCAGGGCGCCCAAGCCGGCGGCGATACCGGGCCGGCCGTGGTTCCCGGCGATTTGGCCGGCAGTTTGTTGGTCGAATCGATTCGCTACGGGGAAGACGCCTACCAAATGCCGCCCGACGGAAAACTTCCCGCAGCGGTCATTGCTGATTTTGAAAAGTGGGTGGCCATCGGCGCGCCCGATCCTCGCCAGGGCCCGGCCGCAACCGTCAAGAAAAAAGCGATCAACTGGGAGGAAGCCCGGCGTTTCTGGTCGTTCCAACCGCCCGCGTTGCATTCCCGCCCGGCGGTGCGAAATACAACCTGGCCGAAAAATAAAATCGATGCCTTCATTCTCGCGCGTCTGGAGGCGGCGGGCCTCTCGCCAGCGCCGCCGGCAAATCGGCACACGCGCTTGCGCCGCGCCTGTTTCGATCTCACCGGCTTGCCGCCCACGCCGGAACAGGTCGAACAGTTCGTCACCGACAATTCGCCCAACGCCTACGCCGCCTTGCTTGATCGTTTGTTGGAGTCGCCCGCCTATGGCGAACGCTGGGGTCGGCATTGGTTGGATGTCGCCCGTTACTCCGAAGACAACACCAACATGGGCCCTTTCAATGGACCCTACAAACACGCCTGGCGTTATCGCGATTGGGTGGTGCAGGCCTTGAACAACGACACGCCGTACGATCAGTTTATCGTGCGGCAGTTGGCCACCGACTTTTTACCCGAAACCGGTCCTGAAGATTATGCCGCGCTCGGTTTTCAGGGGCTGGCGCCGTCGTACCATAAAGAAGTGGCGCTGGCGCAACTGGTGTTGGAGAATCGTTACGCCGACGAATGGGAAGACCGCGTCGATGCAATAGGCCGTGGCCTGCTGGGGCTGACCCTGGCCTGTGCTCGTTGTCATGACCACAAATACGCGCCGGTAACCACTTCCGATTATTACGCCTTGGCGGGCGTGTTTGCCTCTTGCCGCCAAACGCCCCGGCCGATTATTTCCGACGAAGAAGTCGCCAAAACGCAAGCGGAACGCGATCAAGCCGCGAAGCTGGGGAAATCAATCGTCGCCTGGGAAAAAGAGAATAAGGCGCGGGCGAAGAAAATCACGGAACTGACAAAAACGCTCAAGGAAAAACCGGCGAAGAAAGAAAAAGCAGCGAAAGCGGCGGCGGAATCGTCTGATCTTCAAAAGACGCAAGAGCAAATCGCGGAGTTGAAAAAACAGACGGAAGAATCGAAACAAAAAATCACGGCCGCCAAGGCCGAAATCGAGAAGCTCAAAAAGACGCCCGGATTTGTCGTCCCCATGGCCGACGCACTCACCGAAGAGCAAGTGCGCGTGGAGGAGATCACGAAGGACAAAATGAAGATCGTTTATTACGCGAACAAACCTCGCGATTTGAACATCTTCATTCGCGGCGACGCTAGCCGTTTGGGAGAGCCGGCGCCGCGCCGCTTCCTGCAAGTGCTCTCTCCTGGAGAGCCGCAACCTTTCACCAACGGCAGCGGGCGCCTGGAGTTGGCGCAAGCGATTGCCAGTCGCGAAAATCCGCTGACGGCGCGCGTGATCGTCAACCGCGTGTGGGCCCAACATTTTGGCCGGGGCTTGGTTGAATCGCCCAGCGATTTCGGCGCCACCGGTTCGCTGCCTTCGCATCCCGAACTGTTAGACGACCTAGCGGTGCGTTTCCTGGACGCCAACTGGTCGCTCAAATGGCTGCACCGCGAGATCATGCTCTCGGCAACGTACCGGCAATCGTCCAACGGCGTGAACCCGCCCGAAAAGCAGAAAGTGGATGCGGAGAATCGGCTGCTTTCGCATTTTAACCGCCAGCGTCTCGACGCCGAAGCTTTTCGCGACGCGGTGTTGGCGGTCAGCGGGGAGTTGGATCGGTCGATGGGCGGTCCTTCGGGCGACGCCGACGACGCGGGCTTTCGTCGCCGCACGATTTATAGTTCCGTCTCCCGTCACAAGCTGAGCGATACGCTGCAAACGTTCGATTTTCCCGACCCGGCAATCCACTGCGCCCAGCGCGCGTTAACCACCACGCCGTTGCAACAGATGTTTGTTTTGAACTCGCCCTTCATGCAACAACAAGCCGAGAAACTGGCCCAACGATTGCACCGCGAAAGCGCGACCGCTGGCGCCCCAACATTGGAAGACCAAGTGCGTTTCGCCCACCGGCTGTTGTTTGGCCGCGAAGCGAATGAAGGCGAAGTTGAAATCGCTCGTCACTTTATTGCCAACGCGAAGAATGAAGGCGAAGGAGCCGCTCGCTGGCAACGTTACACCCACGCTCTGTTGAGCAGCAATGCGTTCATGTATGTGGATTAATCGGCCAAAACCCGCGAACCCGCCGGAGTAAAAGCCCGGCATTTTCAAAATGCCGGGCTTTTCAACTCCTCCATCCCGCCTCCACGCCCTCCCAAAAACCCACCGCAAACGCCATGAATCAAACCATGATGAATCCCCTGCACGCGTTATCGCGCCGGGAAATGCTTCGCCGGGTCGGCGGTGGTTTCGGCATGCTTTCCCTAACGAGCCTGCTGCAAGGCAAACCAGCACAAGCCGCAACGCGCGCCCCGCATTTCGCGCCTCGCGCCAAGCGGGTGATATTTCTTTTCATGAGCGGCGGCCCTTCGCAAGTCGATACGTTCGACCCCAAACCGATGCTGAAGATTCTGGAGGGGCAACGTCCTCAAGGCGCCGATATTCGCACCGCCTCGAAAACGGCCGGCCTGTTTCCGTCGGCCGTCAAATTTCTTCCTGGCGGCGAATCGGGCATACCGGTTTCCGAACACTTGCAGCGCACGGCGAAACATGTCGACTCCATGGCCGTCGTGCGTTCGATGCATACCGATTTCCCCAACCATGCGCCCGCCCTATGCATGATGAATTTAGGCGTGCTCACGCCCACGCGGCCCAGTCTGGGCGCTTGGACGTCTTACGGCTTGGGCTCGGAAAACGAAAACCTGCCGAGCTACATTGCCTTGTGTCCTGGCAAGCCGGTGGTGGGGCCGAAACTTTGGGGCGCGGCGTTCCTGCCGGGGCGTCATCAGGCCACGTACATCAACAATTCCGATATGACGCCGGAGAAGATGGTCCCGCATTTGAAGAACGTATTTCTTTCGCGGCCCGAGCAAAGGAACCAGCTCGATTTGGTCAATCAGATCAATCAGGGGCATCTGCTGCAACGCGCCGGCGACGACGCCCTGGAAACGCGCATTCGCTCCATGGAACTTGCCTTTCGCATGCAGTTCGAGGCGCTTGATACGTTCGACATCTCCCAAGAAACGAAGGCCACGCAACAGGCCTACGGCGAGAGCCAATTCTCCAAGGCGTGTTTATTGGCCCGCCGCTTGAGCGAAAAAGGCGTGCGGTTTGTTCAAGTGTATTACGGCAACCGGCAACCCTGGGATACGCACAGCAACCACAAAGCGTCGAACGAACGGTTGTGCAAGGATATTGACCGCCCGATCGCCCAACTTCTGACCGACCTCAAACTCCGCGGCTTGCTCGACGAAACGCTCGTTGTGTGGGGAGGCGAATTCGGTCGCACGCCCACTTCACAAAACGGCGACGGCCGCGACCACAACCCCTACGCCTTCACCACTTGGCTGGCGGGCGGCGGCGTCAAGGGCGGAACCATCCACGGCGCCACCGACGAATTCGGCTTCACCGCCATTGAAAACAAGGTTCACGTGCATGACCTACACGCCACCATATTGCACCTGTTGGGCCTCGACCACGAGCGCCTCACCTACCGTTACAGCGGCCGCGATTTCCGCCTCACCGACGTCGCGGGCCGCGTTGTTGAGAACATTGTTGCTTGAATTATTGTCGCCTAAATGAAGGAAACAGCTATGTTGCAAACACCGAAACTTGGCGTTCGCCGCTCGCTTCCGCTGGCTGTTTGCCTGCTGCTGCTTGCGGCTTCTTCGTCCCACGCCGCCACCACGTTGCGTTGGAAGTTTGAACCGGGGCAGGTGTTGCATCAAACCGTCGTCCAGGATATGAAAATGACGATGGTGATTCGCGGCCGCACGATTGTCACGAACATGACCCAAACGATGGACGTCACCTGGGAAATCGGCGCCGTCGATGCACAAGGCACGGCCGAAATCACGCAGGCGTTCGACCGCATCCAGATGAAAATGACAGCGGCGGGCGCGCCCGGTTTCGAGTTCGACTCCAACAAAGACGAAGAGCTGACCGGCATCGGCGCTGCGTTGGGGCCCGGCCTCAAGGCGATGGCGAAGTCGAAATTCGAGTTAAAAATGACCACCCGGGGTGAGATCGTGGAGGTCGAGGTGTCGCAAGAAACGGCCGACGCCTTCAAGAAACTTCCCGGCGCCGGCGCCATGGGCGGCCTGTTCTCAAAGGACGGCATGATCGCCTTGATCAAGAAAAGTTCGCAAGCGTTTCCGGAGCAACCGCTTGAAAAAGGGGACGATTGGACCACCAAAACCGAAACTGAAATGCCAAACATCGGCGCCATGGCGGCCGATACGAAACTCACCTACGCTGGGCCGGAAGACGTCGAAGGCAAGCAGCTTGAAAAATTGGATCTGATTATTGCCATCACAATCGCGCCCAAGGTTGGCGGGCGGGCGCAAGTCAATCTGACCGAGCAAGACGCCAGCGGCGTGATCT
The DNA here is from genome assembly GCA_024276655.1 of Planctomycetota bacterium. Taxonomy (GTDB): domain Bacteria; phylum Planctomycetota; class Planctomycetia; order Pirellulales; family Pirellulaceae; genus SZUA-33. The sequence goes on along the minus strand of JAJRWU010000123.1, from coordinate 4,368 downwards.
ATTTCGATAACGCCGCCGGCCGAATCGACCATTCAGAAATCGTGCAAAACATGACGTTACAAGTGATGGTCGCGAACAATAACTTCACCCAGAAAATATCGCAAACGATCAGCACACGACTCACGCCGGCCAAAAAAGCCGGTAGCGAAAAACAAACGGCCCCCTGAGGAATCCTCCAAATCAATGCGCACGCTTGTTCAAACATTGCTCGACGATATCCGCTCCGAGATGCCGGTGGCCTATTGCCGTCTGGTGGAAACGCTGGGCTCCACGCCGCAAAAAGCCGGCGCCATGATGCTGGTTTACGCCAACGGCGAACAGGCTGGCACGTTGGGCGGAGGTTGCGTGGAGGCGGAGGTCAAGCGAAAGGCGTTGGCCATTCTTGCGGGCGGCGGCGCTCAAATAGCCACCTTCTTACTTGACAATGACTACGGCTGGGACGACGGCCTGATTTGCGGCGGTCGGATGCAGGTGCTCATCGCGCCGGTGCGTCCGGGCGAGCCGCATGCGTATTTTGAAGCCCTGCACCGCATTACCAGCCAGCCGCTGGGGGCCACCGAAGCGGTGGTCTTCGATCAGGAAGCCAGCGGAATCGCGCCGCCGGCCTGTTATTTGTTCGACGACGAAAACAGAGTTGTGGCCTCGATGGGCAATGCTGGGTCGGCGCCGTCGACGCAGCTGCTTGAAGGATTGAAGAGTCTCGCAGCGCGGCCCCGCGCGTATGCCGCCGGCGGCGTCGGCTACCTGCCGATGCTCGGCCACTGCCGCCTGCTGATTGTCGGCGGCGGCCATGTTGGCAAGGCAGTGGCCGAATTGGCCGCCGACCTCGATTTTAATGTGTGGGTTCTCGACGACCGGGCCGACGTCGTCTCGGAGGAGCGTTTTCCCAGCGCCGGCCGACGTATCGTCGGCGCGGTCGAGGAAGTTCTGCCCGGCCTGCCGATCGACGTCGACACCTACTGCTTGATCGTCACCCGGGGCCACAATCACGATGAAGAGGCGTTGTTTCACTTGGCCCAGCGCGGCGCTCGCTACGTCGGCATGATCGGCAGCCGGCGCAAAATCAAGTTGATTTTCGACGACCTGCTCGCCGAGGGAATTTCGTCTGAGGCGTTGGCCCACGTTCATGCGCCGGTGGGCATCGATATCGGCTCGCAAACGGTGCCGGAAATCGCGGTGAGCATTTGCGCCGAGCTGGTTTCGCACCGAAACCTGGAAGGTCGCATTCCCGGAAGACCCGAAGCCGCTTGGACCAGCGGCGAGTGAAAAGTGCGCTCCCGCGTCCAATGAAAAAACGCTTGTTTGAAGGTCAGCCTTTTGGCCGACGCAGCGTTTTGGTTTGCTCGCCGGCGGCCACGATGATCTGGTCCGCCAAGCCGACAAACAACCCATGCTCGATCACGCCAACCACGCCGTTGAGACGGTCGTTGATTGCGGCGGGATCGTCGATCCAATGGAGATGGCAATCGAGAATGAAGTTGCCTTCGTCGGTCACGAATGGTCGGCCATCGTGCTGGCGCAGTTCGACTCGCGTTTGCCCTGTTTCACGAATGTGAGGGTGACCATTCCCGCCGAATTTTCCCGCTCGCAAGAAGTGTGCGACCGGCTTCCAGGCGAATTGCGTCACCTCGACCGGCAAGGGAAAGCCGCCCAGTTGTGGCTTTATTTTCCCGGAATCGACGATGATCACGACTTCCCGGCTGCTGGCCGCGACGAGTTTTTCGCGAAGCAACGCGCCGCCGCCGCCCTTGATCAGGCAGAGGTTAGGATCGACTTCGTCGGCTCCGTCGATGGTCAGATCGAGTTGGGGTGTTTCGTTGAGCGTGGTCAGCGGTATGCCACAGCTCAGGGCGAGTTGTTCGGTGGCGGAAGAGGTCGGCACGCCGCATACGTTCAGGCCTTGTTGCACTTTCTCCGCCAACAATCGCAGGAAAATTGCCGTGGTCGAGCCCGAGCCCAACCCCAGCCGCATGCCGTCTTGCACGAGGTCTGCCGCCGCGGCCGCCGCCGCCCGTTTTTCACTTTCCCGCGCGCTCATTTCCGCCTCTGGCTGTGTTGCGTCAACTTTGCTTGAACCGCCATTGCGCTCGCCGGTTTTGGAACGCCAACATGCTCACAAAGTTCTACTCTTGATTTCGACCGGGTGGAACCGCCCTTTGAGCAAACGCCAATGCGTTGATTGACGAACCGCCAGCCGGCAAAGATACTAAGAAAGCGTGAAATAACTTGCTCTCGAATTGGCGGCGCGAGAAGTCCGGCGGTTTCAAAAAGCCGGCCTTCTGAACTGGGACGCAACTTTTCCACGCTTTCGAGGTATGTTTCAAACGCCCTCCCATAACACGAGCCAGGAAAACCGATGCACCGATTCTTTTCCACATCTGCCGGCGCCCGGCGTGGCGTTCTTGTTAGCGCGGCCATGGTGCTTTGCACGCACTTGTTGCAATGGACGATGGCGCCGCCGTATGTTCAGGCGGCGAACGCCGGGCGGCCGAATGTCGTCGTGATTTTGACCGACGACCAAGGCTGGGGCGATTTGAGCCTACACGGAAACAGCAATGTATCGACGCCGCGAATCGATGCGCTCGCCAGAGCCGGCGCGGAATTCGACCGCTTCTATGTCTGCCCGGTTTGTGCGCCGACGCGAGCGGAGTTCCTTACCGGCCGCTACCACTCTCGCGGCGGCGTGCATGGCGTCTCGACGGGCGAAGAGCGGTTGAACGTTGATGAACGCACGATCGCCGAAGCGTTTCAAGCGGCCGGTTACGCCACCGCCGGTTTCGGCAAATGGCACAACGGCACGCAGCCGCCCTACCATCCTAATTCGCGAGGCTTCGCCGAGTTCTATGGATTCTGCTCCGGCCATTGGGGCCAATATTTTGATCCTGTGTTGGAACACAACGGCGCGATCGTGCGCGGCGAGGGCTTTATCATCGACGACCTCACCAACCACGCGCTCACGTTCATCGAAGCGAACCAGGATCGGCCGTTTTTTTGTTACTTGCCGTACAACACGCCGCACTCTCCGTTTCAAGTTCCGGATCGATTTTACGACAAGTTCCAAGACGCGCCGATCTCGTTGCGTAATCGCGATGCGAAAAAGGAAAATGTCATCCAAACGCGCGCCGCGCTGGCCATGTGTGAGAACATCGATTGGAACGTCGAGCGCGTGTTACGGAAACTGGACGAACTCCAACTCGCCGACAACACGATCGTGGTGTATTTCACCGACAACGGTCCCAACACGTGGCGATTCAACGGCGATATGAAGGGCCGCAAAGGCTCGACCGATGAAGGCGGCGTTCGCGTTCCCTGCTTCATTCGCTGGCCGGGCCACATTGCGCCCGGTCTGAAAATCCCTCAGATCTCGGGCGCGATCGATCTCCTGCCCACGCTCACCGATCTGGCCGGCGTTTCCCGCGTGGGCGATAAACCGCTCGACGGCGTCAGCCTCAAGCCGTTACTCACCAGCCAGAAAAAAGATTGGCCCCAACGCATGATTTTCTCGCATTGGCGCGGCCGGGTGAGCGTGCGAACCGACCAATACCGCCTGGGCCGCAAGGGCGGGCTTTTCGATATGCACGCCGATCCCGGACAGCGGCATGATATTGCCGCCCAGCAGCCAAAACTTACCGCCGAATTGACCGCCGCGGTGGCCGATTGGAAAACGGAAGTCGGCGCTGGCGTGAGGCGGGAAAATCGCCCCTTCACGGTCGGATACCAGCCGTCGTTCGCCACGCATTTGGCGGCGCGCGATGGCGTTCCCTTGGGGAATGTTCGCCGCAGCGCCCGCGCGCCTAACTGCTCGTACTTCACGAATTGGAGCAGCACCGACGACAAAATGACCTGGGATGTGAATGTCTTGGCCGAAGGCGATTATGAAGCGGTTGTCTATTATACCTGCTCAAAAGAAGACATCGGTTCGACGATCGAACTGCGGCTGGGAGAAAATCGGTTGCAGATTAAAATCGAACAACCTCACGACCCGCCCTTGGTCGGCGCCGACGACGATCGCGCCGACCGCGGCGGCGAATCGTACGTGAAAGCATTTCGCCCATTGCCCTTGGGAACATTTCATCTGTCGAAGGGACGCGGCCTGCTGACCCTCCAGGCATTAAAAACCGCCGGAAAGCAAGTCATGGACGTTCGCCTGATCACGCTCAAACGTTTGAAATAAACGGCCACAATCTGGCAAGGCGATCGTCTTTCCGCCATAGATAAGAGTGACGCTATACCGCTCACGGTTGAAAATGTCGCATTTTTCGTTTGACGGCAAGCCGAAGGCGGCTGTGTTTTGAGCCCACGCGTTCGGGCAAACCAGAAAAACGCAGTCGCCTTCGGCTTGCCGTTAAACGAGCCATTGTTAGCCGT